>CAJQKN010000001.1 GCA_905478905.1 uncultured Flavobacteriaceae bacterium
ACTTGGAGAACAAAAAGCCTTTCAAGCACTTCAGAACGCAAAGTTATTTTCTGCACAAGAAGCGCTTGAAGCCAATATTGTTCAAGCCATCGCACCAGCAGCAAAAGTGTTGGATAAATCCATTGAACATCTTCAAAAGTGTATGGCGGTATATGCTCCTGTGTATATTGAAAGTAAACGCCTTGCCCGAAAACAACTACTGGCCTTGGTCGACAGAGACATTGATCAATTGGCAACAGATTTTGTTCGCTTTAGCCAAGACCCACATTTAAAAACACTAATCGATCAATTTGCAAATCGGTTAAAACAAAAATAAGCATGGAAGAAAAGTCAATTGTATCGCTCGATGTAATGGTGCATTGGGGAGACATGGACGCAATGCGACATGTCAATAATATTATATATTTAAAATGGGTGGAATCTACCCGTTTATTATTTTTTGAAAAATTAATTAAAGGCCCTATTGGTGAAGCAGAAATAAGTCCAATTTTAGCCTGGAGTGACATCAAATACATAGCCCCAGTTGTTTATCCAGATACGGTTAGCATACATTTTGATCTTGTCAAAATAGACGAAGATCGATTGCACGGGCAAGCCAAATTATACAGTAAAGCACAGCAAAGACTGGTGGCCATCTCTAATAATACTTTGAAAGCATACAATACCCGCTTATTGAAAAAAGCAGCGCTCCCCTCCCAATGGCTAAAGATACTGAAGGACTTTTACCCTGACTTAATCTGATTGATTTGGACGCGCCAAACCTTCTTGAACGACTGTAGCTACTAAATTACCTTGACGATCAAAAATACTTCCCTGTCCTAGACATCTAGCACCAGAAGCATTGGGTGTATGCATGGAAAACAAAAGCCATTCGTTTACATCAAAGGGGCGATGATACCACATTGCATGATCTAGACTTGCTACCTGCAAAGGCTTATCAAACTCTTCTTGAAAGTGACTGATGATGGACATAATTAATAAGTCATAGTCAACTGCATAGGCCAAAAACTCTTGTTGCTGCTGTTGGGATAAGCTTAGCTGCTCCTTTAATTTAAACCACACATTTCGATTTTCTTGCGGAGAGAAACGATAGGAAAAATCTTTCTCTGGCCTAAATTCAAAAGCAAAGGGGTTGCGCGCTAGAAGATGCAATTTAACCCGGTCTGAAACAGCTGCTGTGTTCTTAAGTAGATCGGTGTCCGAGACTAATTCTTCTGGATTTGCCTGTGCTGGGGAATCGTTGTGTTGTTCCAAGCCATTTTGACTAATTTGAAAAGAAGCACTGAGCACAAAGATGGCTTTTCCATTTTGATAGGCAGTCACTCTTCGTGTCGAAAAACTACCTCCATCGCGAAGGTTTTCGACTGAATATTTAATGGGAATTGTAATGTCTCCCGGAAGAATAAAATAACCATGCAAGGAATGAACAATTCGATCTTCATGAATTGTTTGATAGGCAGCGTGTAATGATTGTGCGAGAACCTGACCACCATAGACGCGTTTCCATATAGTTTGATAATTTTGTCCTTCAAAGTTAAAGGCATCAATTTGTTTCAGTTTCAATAAATCAGTTAATCCTTTGGGTGTTTGCATGCTTGGAAATATCTAAACGAAGTTACTACAAAAAACAGATAGGTAAAAAAAAAGCCCTGCCAAATGGCAGGGCTTCTAGCCTATACTTGATAGGGGTTAGTCTACTATGCTAACATTAACCGCGCTAAGACCTTTTTGAGTTTCCTCAACGTCATAACTAACTTTATCCCCTTCTGTGATTTCGTCGTTGGTGTTGTTTACGTGTACGAATACATCTTCTCCATTTTCATTGGTGATGAATCCGAACCCTTTTGCATTGTTAAAGAACTTTACAGTTCCACTGTGATTACTCATAATTATTTATTTAATTGACTGCAAAGATAGGTAAACTAATTTAAATTGCTATTAATCAATCGCATAAGTTTATATTTCTTTAAAAGAGGGCTAAGTACCTATTAATACGCTGGTATCACTTACTTCAACTGCATTTTTACTTTTTAAAAAAGGGAATTAACCGATAAAAAAAGTACAATTGTTCCATTTTAAGGGATGAAAAAGGGAGATGTTGGCAGTAAGAATGAATTGTGCATTACTTTTTCTTTCTTCTGTTGGCAATTTTATCCCCTTTGGTTTTGGGCTTAGAATACTTTTTAGCAATCTTAAATTTATAAGAACCGCCTAAATTTACTTTTTTATTTTTGGGTTTTTTCTCATCCATGTTCTAAGGTAATAAAAGCTATTAAGGAAACAGCTATAGATAATTGCTGATTTAGGCAGGAGGGCTAAAGATCAAATGACCCCAACTAAAATAAAAAGTCTAGTCATAAAAAAAGGCCATCCATTTGGGAAAGCCTTTGAGTTGTTGAGCCAACGAGCAGATTTGAACTGCCGACCTCTTCCTTACCAAGGAAACGCTCTACCCCTGAGCTACGTCGGCGTTAAAGAGAGCGAGAGACCGGGTTCGAACCGGCGACATTCAGCTTGGAAGGCTGACGCTCTACCAACTGAGCTACTCTCGCATTTTTTAGAAAGCTTCCAAAAAGTTTTCTAAAGGTGTGGGGAGAGCAGGATTCGAACCTGCGAAGTTAAAAACAGCAGATTTACAGTCTGCCCTCGTTGGCCGCTTGAGTATCTCCCCAATAATAATTAAAAGAACTATGAGCCGATGGAGGGACTCGAACCCACGACCTGCTGATTACAAATCAGCTGCTCTAGCCAGCTGAGCTACATCGGCTTTTATGTGCCCTTTCGAGCGGTGCAAATGTAGAGATTTATTTATTTCAATTCAAAGAAAAAATAAAAAAAGTTTTACCCTAAGAACGTAGAAGTTCTTTGTGACGAATCAACATTCGTTCTGCCGCCTTAACACTTAAGTCAATAGATTCTTCAAAGGACTTAGATATTTTTTTTACGACGACGTTTTCACCAACTATTCCGATTTTTATTTCAGCAAATTTATTGACTCTATCTGATGTATTCTCTACTTTAAAAACCACATCAACACTTAATATTTTGTCATAGAATTGATATAGTTTTTCAATTTTACGCTGGGTAAAATCGATTAATTTCTGATCTACATTGAAGTTGGTCGCTTGTACATTGATTTTCATACAACAAAAGGTTTAAGGTTTTACTTATTTTCATCTCCTCTAGGGTGGGCGTTTTTGTACACCGCTTTGATCTGTTGCATGCTGCTGTGCGTATATACTTGCGTAGCGGCTAGGGAAGCATGTCCCAAAAGATCCTTTACCGTGTTCAAATCGGCTCCTTGATTCAACAAATGTGTGGCAAAACTATGCCGCAACATATGAGGACTCTTTTTCACCTTAGTGGATACTCTATCAAAATACTCATTTACGCTTTTATACACAAAATTTTCAGACAGTTTTTTACCTTTTTCCGACCGAAAAAAGAAGGAACTCTCCTCCGATGGAAATTGTTCCTCTACAGCCAAAATATAATGCTGAAACTGTTTTTCCAAAGACGGAATAATTGGAATGATGCGTTCTTTGTTTCGTTTCCCAATAACCCTGAGAATGCCCGCATCCAAATCTACAGCACTCCACTGTAATTGAATCAGTTCTGCCCTTCGCATACCTGTGCAATACAAGGTTTCAATTATTGTCTTGATTAATACCCCTGTATAATCGTCACTAAAATGATCTCCATTTAACAATTGACTGACCTCGTTTTCGGTAAAAGGCAATTGAACTTTCTTCGTTTCCTTAAGGGGGGCATGCTTTCGCAGCGGATTGGTGGCACGCACCTCAACCCTTAACAAGAAATTATAATACGAACGGAGAACAGAAATTTTACGATTAATGGTACGGTTGCTTTTTCCGGTTTGGACCAAAGAAACAATCCAGGAACGAATGAGAGGATAGTCGATATGATCTATGCTTGCCTCCTCAAATTCATCTGCACAAAAAACCGAGAATAGGTTAAGATCTTTTGAATAGGCAGTGATGGTATGAGGAGAGTATTTTTTCTCCTTCTCGAGATAATCAATGAATTTAGTTATGGACATAAAAAAACGTTGTGATGAAAGATAAAACTTTTACCACAACGTTGAAATTATTTAACACAATTTACTTACTGCATTTCTGCGTCGCGTAAGCCTTGAATGTATTGTGCTTTTTGAATCTTAGCTCTGTTCTTGACAGAAGGCTTTAAGAATTGCTTGCGTGCACGTAACTGGCGCATTCCGCCTGTTTTGTCAAATTTTCGCTTAAAACGCTTGAGCGCTCTATCGATGTTTTCTCCTTCTTTTATTGGTATTATTAACATAAAACGTAACCTCCTCTCTTTTAAAATGTGTGCAAATATAACTGCTTTAAATCAATTATTTGCAATGAATGGTTAATTCTTTAGTATATCTCTCGAAATGACCAACTTTTGAATTTCAGTCGTCCCCTCACCTATGGTACATAGCTTGGAGTCACGGTAAAATTTTTCAACAGGATAATCTTTGGTGAAACCATAACCACCATGAATTTGAACTGCTTCACTGGCAATTTTTACACAGGCTTCAGAGGCGTACATCTT
>CAJQKN010000002.1 GCA_905478905.1 uncultured Flavobacteriaceae bacterium
ATTCTTATACAAATGATGTATTCTTTAATCTTAATATAAATCGTTCTAACAATTCGTTTCAAACGGCGAATACAGGAGTATATATGTCATTGATTGGTCCTGATGGGGCCTCAGTACCCTTAAATAGTCCATCAATTTTTGGAGGTCGAATTGTCCCTGACAGTAATGGACGATATATGTCGTTAGAGCCTCAAGGATACACCTACCGCTTCAGAAACTTACCTTCAGGCAATTATACCCTAACGGTAGAGGAAAATGTAGATGGAACTGATTTGACCCCTTGTACAGAAGTATTCTTCTTTACAATTCGTCAATATTTACCTATACAATACATTGGAGATACTGTATTTGTAACCGATCTATGTACAGGATTGGTTGATGGAGGAATTCGTGCTGCAGCAATAGGAGGAGATCCATTCATTATAGATGGTATACCTACCTATCAATTTGAGTGGACTTATACACCAAACGATCCAACCCAATCTTCTCAGGTATTCTATGGAGAATTTATTGAAAACGCATTACCTGGGAACTATTGCTTGCGTATTTCTGACCAAAACGGACATTCTTATTGCTCTTGTGATGCAAATGAAACCAGTCCAGTGACCATTGAGGTACAAGACGTTGTTCAGCCATTTAGTACAGAAGGTACACTTTTTGACCCAGATCAACTGGGAGTGTTGCTAAAGTCATTACCACCAGATTGTTCTAGTGGAGGTTTTGATGGTAGGATTGGGGTACAGATTACTGGAGGTCAATTGCCCTATACCATTAAGTGGTTCGCAGAAGATCCACGACAATTAGCTACAGGAGATGGCTACCGAGAGTTGACTGAATTCGAGAATAGAACATCTTTACAAAACTTATTGTCTGGGAATTATAAAATGGTAATCGCTTCTACAATTAATTCTTGTGGATCACCAAACCAATACAACCTCTATGAGGAAATCATTCAAGTTTCGCCAAACCGTGAGTTGTATATCATGGAAGGGCCATTTGTTGATGAAGATTTATGTACAGGAGAACAAGGACGATTGATCATTGATATTTTTGATAACAACAATGGTAACCTAAGCTTCTATTATAATGATATTTTAATACCAAACTCTGATGTTATTCGTCTTAGTGATCGTTCATGGTCGATTGCTATTGTCAATGCTTTAGAAACAGCCGACTTTAGAGTTGTAAACGAAGAAGGATGTTGGATTACAACACCGATTAGTCGTGGAATAGGAGAGCCAAACTTTAACTATACTTCACCAAACTTTGCTGCGTCAAGCATTATCCTTGCACGTGAACAAGTAACCTTTAAAAATACCTCTACCGACCCATATGTTTCTTCCGAGTGGATATTTGGAGATAATTCAACGCCGCAAATTGTACCGACATTGAATGACAGTATTATTCCAGTTAGACACACCTATGGCGTATCGGGGACTTATTTTACCACGCTTCGATTGTATAACGACATTGGGTGTTCTGAAGAAATAACCATTCCAATTTCTGTAGGAAAAGGATATAATATCATGGTGCCAAACGTGTTTACACCAAACAATGACTTGGTCAACGATAACTTTAAACCGCTGTTTAGTGGCTTTAGTAACATGACTTTTACGGTCTATGACTATCGCGGAAATGTGGTCTACAACGAATATGTCGAGGAATCTGACCTAAATAACATACAAGGAATATCTATTTCAGGATGGGATGGAAGTCTAGCACCCTATTCACCTTATTTTATCTATACTGCCTTCGGAGTATTGTTAGATGGTAAAACAGAAGTTGAGAAAAGTGGAACCTTTATTGTGATCAATTGATGCGAATCAAAAAAAGGACATACAAGATAATAGCAATTACCTTCATTTTGATGGGAGGACTGCTGCATGCACAAGAAGAATACATTGTCAATCATTCAAAATTTATGCAAAAAACGAATCCAAGTTATTTTGGATTCAATAGTCTAAATAAAACAGGTGTTTTGTACAACCAAATGAAGTTGAATGAGTTTGATAAAATGGACAATAAATATGTTTTTGGCGCTTTATCTTTTAATAATCTAGATTTCAGTTTAGGTGTGGATGTCAATTCGTTTAAAATCCAAAATACAGGTCTAACGATCAACCTAGCAAACTTATCGTATGTGTATAAATTACAATTTGATAATGATCTCTTTTTCTTACCTGCCGTAACCATTGGTTTTGGAAGTTCTTCAGTAAATCCCGGGAATTTAATCTTTGAAGATCAATTGGATACTGCTACTGGCTTCATTAATTCTGAGTCAATTGACCCACTTGCCCCAATAATCAGTAATGTGAATTATCTGGATCTAGGGGCTTCATTTATTTTGCATTCTGAACAATTTATGGCAGGGTTAAGCTTAAAGCATTTGAATCGACCCAACACCTCATACAACAAAGAAGTACCATTTGAAAAACCCATTCAAATATCGGTTCAAGGAGCCTATGAATTTGATTTAAATCCCTACGAAAGACGCTTTTTGCCACGCTATTCATATTTATATGCTTATGGGTCATTCACCAAGTTTGGCGATTCTGTATTGATTTATTTGTCACAAGATTTTCAATTGGGTGAATTTTCTATTGGCTTAAGTCAACAGGCTTCTTCTTTAAATACCTTTGCCTTAAATAATGTTGGAGTCTCTATTGGTTTAGCCGTAGAAAACTTCGATTTTGGGATCTTGTATAATTTTCCTTTTCAATCGCCAGGAGCTGTCTTTTCTCCCAGTATTTTTGAGTTGTTTGTCACCTTCGATTTTAGTATATATAGAAGGAACAGAAGAGGGCAATACAATCGTTTACAGACAGATAACTACGATTAATTTGGCTTAGACGCTCAATATTTCCTCCTTTTTTTGTCATCATAGGATAGACAATTCTTTCAGCTTATATTTTTTATCTATCTTTGCAATACACAAAATCTAAACTAGCCTACTATGAAGTTCCCCAAACTTCGGAGTTTAATTACTTTTTTATTTCTTTTCCTCTATCATAACCTGCGATTTGTAAAAGAAGCCAAACTAATGACTTTTTCTCAAGACCTTCAACTGAGTAATTTCTCTATAGGTATAAACCAAAAAGCCAGCCTAGTCAATCAGTTTAGTTTAAATAGTATTGGTTTGTCGCTTGGACTTGCCATTGAGAATTTCGATTTTGGATTCCAATATAATTTTCCTTTGCGACAACTTAATCGAGTTTATTCTCCTAGCTTATTTGAATTGCATTTGAGCTATTATTTTAGTCCTTACCGTCGGAACAACAGAGGTTTGTTTAAACGTTTACAAACCGATAATTATTAATTACGAAATATTTTATTTGGGAACACAACTGGACTTTCAATACCATTTTCGCCTACTGTAGAGAGACCGAAGAAGAAATTGTCAATCACGATACCTTCCAAAGTAGCTTCTGATACATTTCCAACAAAACGGCTATTGTCCCAGGTAGGGGAAGTGGTATCACGCCAATAAATTTTATACCCAGCAATTGCGTCTCCTGCAGCTTTTTTCCATCTAAATTTAACAGACGCTTCAACAATTCCTCCAATAGCAAGTTCTTCAACTGCGGGAGGTGCCCATGCGAGTGCGGCTAAATTGATCGCATTTACTGCTGTCAATTTTTTGGCATAGCCAAAGTTAACTGCTTCGATAACATCCCCATATGCTATACCATCCTCTGTTCGGATATCTTGATGTTGTTGAGTATAGTTTTCATGGGCTTCCATGATTCGAATACCAGCAAAACCAACATCGTTAAATGGTCTGTGGTGCCCACCACGTCCAAAGCGATCTAATCGATAAATCATCATTGGGTTCATTTCTGGCATATAGGTTCGAACTGTTCCATGGATATAGCGAGCAAGTTGTCGAGAAATTCCATCAACTTCACCTCCATAAAAACGACGACTTTTGCGTGCGCGATCCGACTCATTTGCTGGGGTGGGTTCAGAAAAAATACGGAAGCTGCGGTTGTCAATTACTCCATCTACACCCTTAATGTTTCCTATCATATCATTATTGAGAATTCCAATGATTTTCCATCCCATTTCTAGCGCATGTTTTGCAAGGCCTGCACCGCCATATAAACCTTGTTCTTCTCCTGATAAACCTGCGTAAATGATACTATTTTCAAAGCGATACTTTGACAAAACACGTGCTGCTTCAATGGTACCAACCATTCCACTTGCATTGTCATTGGCACCAGGTGAATCGTCTGTGTAGTTTGTTGGGTCTGATATGCGCGAATCAATATCACCACTCATGATGATGTATCTATTGGGGTATTTTGTTCCTTTTTGTATGGCCACTACATTATTGATCCAAACAGGTTTTATGATACGTCGACCATCTAACTCTTGATAGTTTTTTTGATAGGAAACCTCAATACAACCATCGCATGCCTTAGCAATGGTTTGAAATTCTTTAAAAATCCATCTACGTGCTGCACCAATTCCTCTATCTTCTGATAGTGTGTCGCTCAAGGTGTGTCGTGTGCCAAAATTGGCCAAAGCACGAATATCTTTTTCAATTCGTTCTTCAGACACATTGTCTATTATAGAATAAAAATCTTTTGCTTGTTGTCCCTGTACTTCAAAGCTTAGGATTACGATAAATATAATTAGTGAATAAGAAAATTTCATTTTTAATTTTGTTTTGTAAGTGAAGATAAAAAAAAACTCCTGAAGAAAAGCTCTTCAGGAGTTTCAAACAAAACTTCCAAATTTAAAATGGATATTTATTTTCATCGATTACCTTTGCTGCAATGCTTTTGCGCAGCTCAGAGATATTCGGATATGTAGCATACTTGGTATATTGTTTAAGGCCTGCAAGCATTCCTGCTTGTTGTCCACCTTCAGCAAAAGAAACGATTGCTTCTTTTCCTTTTGTGTTGATGCGTTCAATGGCTTGAAAAAGGTAGAGCTGTGTCATTTCGATTTGTTTTTCTTGTGTAGCTATTCCAAACCGATCCGCATTCTTTTCAACTCTTAAAAGGGTTGATTCTGCCATATAGGTTTCTATAAGAATGTCTGATACGGCCAATAAAATTTGCTGTTCAGCATCTAAGTTTGGACCAAATTTTTGAACGGCAGCTCCTACAATCATCATAAAAACTTTTTTCATGTTGGCAATCAATTGTTTTTCTTGCCCAAATAAGCGATCAGAAGCTGTCACTTTTGGAATACTTCCAGACATTAGTTCTTGCCCAATTGCAGTAGCAGGGGTCATTAGATCAATTTCGCCTTTCAATGCTTTTTTTAAGGTCATACCGACACACAGCATGCGATTGATTTCATTTGTTCCTTCATAGATACGAGCAATTCGAGAGTCACGCCAAGCCATTTCCATGGGGGCGTCTGCAGAGAATCCCATTCCGCCAAAGATTTGTAATCCTTGGTCAGTACAGTCTTGCGCATTTTCAGATCCAGCTACTTTTAGAATGGAACATTCAACAGCAAATTCTTCAACACCTTTCAATTCTGCTTCTTGATGTGGCATACCTTTGGCAAGCAATGCATCAATACGCTGTTCTATATCGTATGCTGCGCGGTAGGAAGCAGATTCTGTTGCGAAACAGTTGGTTGCCATGGTTGCCAATTTACTTTGTATGGCGCCAAATTTAGCAATCGGCGTTTTAAATTGAATGCGTTCATTGGCATATTTAACTGCTAGCGAAGTGACATGACGCTGCCCCTCTAGACAAGCAGCGGCTAATTTGATTCGACCAACATTCAATGCATTCATGGCAATTTTAAACCCTTCGCCACGACCAGCCAACATATTTTCTACGGGTACTTTGGTGTCGTTGAAAAATACTTGACGGGTAGAGGATGCTTTAATACCTAGTTTATTTTCTTCATCACCTAAAGTAATCCCGTTTTCTAGGTCTACTTCGACAATAAAGCCAGTGATGTTCTTGTCATCTTCTATGCGTGCAAAGACAATAAAAACATCTGCGAAACCTGCATTGGAAATCCACATTTTTTGACCGGTAATAAGGTAGTGACTCCCGTCATCAGAGAGAACCGCCTTTGTTTTTCCAGAGTTAGCGTCTGAACCTGCGCCGGGTTCTGTCAAGCAATATGCGCCAAACCATTCGCCAGTCGCAAGTTTAGTCACATATTTTTGTTTTTGCTCTTCGTTACCATAAAGCGTAATAGGCATAGTACCAATTCCTGTATGTGCCCCAAATGCAGTAGAAAAAGAACCATTCGCTCCAGAGATATAATCGCAAACCAACATGGTTGAGGTAAATGGCATCCCCAATCCATTGTAGGCTTCTGGCACAGCAACACCAAGGAATCCAAGCTCTCCAGCTTTTTGCATTACTTCGTGGTTAAAGGCGTAATCTTTGTTTTCGAAACGCTCTCTATGTGGGATGATTTCACGGTTAACGAATTCTTGTACCGATTCTTTCATCATTATTTGCTCCTCGCTAAAATCTTCTGGAGTAAAGATGTTTTCTGCGGCAGTTTCTTGCACCACAAAGGCAGCGCCTTTGATCGATCTGTTTTCTTGTGTTGCTTCCATTCTAATTAATTTACCGTTAAATTTTTATCAGTTGTTTTTTTCCTACTTGTTCTTTTATTGCGTCGATGACTTCATAAAAGTGTTCTATTTTTTCTGCTTCAATGCTTTCTATTAAGCCATTATTAAATTCCAAAACAGTTTTTTTTGATAATGCTCTTTTTTCAGTGCCATTTTTGGTTAAGAAAATCAATACGCCACGTCCATCTTCTGGATTTGGTTTACGTTCAATATAGCCTCTCTCTTCCATGGTGTTCAATAATCGAGATAAACTTGTGCTTTCCATCCCCATTTTTGGCCCAAGGGTAGTAGAGGGGGTTCCGTTCTCATCGATACAAAGCAAAGTAAATGCCATT
This sequence comes from uncultured Flavobacteriaceae bacterium, assembly GCA_905478905.1. GTDB lineage: Bacteria > Bacteroidota > Bacteroidia > Flavobacteriales > Flavobacteriaceae > Arcticimaribacter. The sequence goes on from CAJQKN010000002.1 coordinate 6,898, forward strand.
GTCATTGTTGCATCATATTTTGTTGCCTCTTCATTGTACATATTGGTGATGAGTTGCCAGGTGGAACGCAATGCGTATTCAATGGTTTTTGGCTTCATGCTAATTTATTTAATTCAAATATAATTAAAAATAGTATGCAAGCATAATTATTCATGCATAATTATGCTTGCATAGTAATGAGGTAAAAAAATCCCTTCACAATGAAGGGGATGGAGATTAGTTAAGCGTAAATCTTATCGCAGAGTGCTTGGTATTTTTCTTGCACCACTTTTCGTTTTACTTTCATGGTAGGAGTTAGATGGCCGGCATCAATGCTCCATATTTCTGGAATGAGTTCAAACTTTTTTATTTGTTCCCATTTGCCAAAATGTTGGTTGTGGGTGGTAATATCCTCCTGAATTGCATCGATGAGTTGTTGATTTTCACAAATATTTTCCAAAGAGGTTCCTATGTCGATTGCGTTGTCTTTTGCCCATGTTTCTATGTATTCAAATGCTGGTTGGATAAGTGCAGCAGGCATTTTTTGTCCTTCACCAATGACCATAATTTGTTCAATAAATAAGGATTGTTTCATTTGATTTTCAAGTAATTGGGGTGCAATATACTTTCCTCCAGATGTTTTAAAGAGTTGTTTTTTACGGTCGGTAATTTTTAGTTGACCGTCTTCATCGAGCACGCCTATATCTCCAGTGTGGAAATAACCATCTTTAATGACTTCAGCGGTTTTTTCGGGATCTTTGTAGTAGCCTTGCATTACATTTGGCCCTTTACAAAGGATTTCGCCGTCTTCAGCAATTTTAACCTCTACACCATCGATAACACGCCCTACACAACCAAATTTAAGTCCTCCATTGGCTTCTTCTCCAACAGAGATAACAGGTGAAGTTTCTGTCAGTCCATACCCTTCAGTTACGGTCATTCCAGCAGCTGTAAAAACACGAGCCAAGCGAGGTTGTAGTGCCGCACTCCCAGAACAAATTAATTCTAGGTTTCCACCCAAGGCTTGTTTCCATTTTGAAAAAATCAATTTTCGAGCTATACCCAATTTAATTCCATAAAGGATTCCATTTTTGCCATAGGGCTCATATTTTAATCCAAGATCTACTGCCCAGTAGAATAATTTTTTCTTGATGCCGTCTAGCTCTGCTCCACGAGAATAGATTTTGTCATATACTTTTTCCAACAAACGTGGAACTGCAGTCATTACATAAGGATGAACTTCATTTAGATTGTCGGAAATCTTTTCAAGCGATTCTGCAAAATGAATTTCGACTCCTTTAAAATAGTAGATGTATAAAATTACCCGTTCAAAGATATGACAGACTGGAAGGAAGCTCAATGCTACGTTTTTATCACTCGTTAAAGGAAGTCTATTGGCAGCAGCCAAAACATTGGAAACTACATTATTGTGGCTCAACATTACTCCTTTTGGACGACCAGTCGTTCCAGAGGTATAAATGATGGTGGCTAAATCTGATGGTTCAACGGCTTTTTTTGCGGTTTCAACAGCCTCTTGTAGACTGCTGTCGTCATCTTCAAATAACATATTCCATGAAGCGCAATCTTTCACATCTTCGAATGAATAGACTCCTTCGAGCGAAGTGTTCCCTTCTATCGTTTTTAACTTTTCAAAAATTTCTGCATCAGAAATAAAACACATTCTACTTTCAGAATGATTCAAAACATATTCATATTCAGTAGCAGAAATGGTAGGATAAATAGGGACAGTGGTTCCACCTAATTGCAAGATGGCCTGATCCATGATACACCATTCAGTTCTATTGTTGGTCGATATAAGTGCAATCTTATCACCCCGTTTAACACCCATTTGGTGAAGTTTACGCGAGGCTTGTTGAACCTTATCGTAGAAAGTTTGTGTAGAAGTGGCTACCCAACTTCCGTTGTGTTTTGTGTTGAGACTCTTGTCTAAAGGGTTTTCTAGCTGCAGCGTTAGAAAATCAAATAATCTTGTTGGTTTCATTGATGCGTTCTTATTTTTTTTCAGAATGCTCAAGATAACCAAAACTTAGGAATGAAGGCTACTTTTTTTTAGCCAACCAATTGAAGGCATTTTCAAAAGCGATAATCCAAGGACTTACTTTATCGGATCGGTCTGCAGGATAGTGTCCCCAATTCCAAGGAAAAGTAGAGCGTTCTAAATGAGGCATCATAACCAAATGGCGGCCATCTGAACTGGATAGCATGGCGGCGTTATAGTCGGATCCATTTGGATTTGCAGGATAATCACTGTAAGCATATTTGCCTGGGATTTGATATTGATCCTCAGTAAGTGGGAAAGAGAATTTCCCTTCTCCATGAGCTGCCCAAATTCCTAATGTGCTTCCTTCAAGTCCTTTTAACATAACGCTATTGCTTGGAGCAATGGTGACCGAGGTAAAATGGCATTCAAATTTTCCAGAATTATTGTGTAACATTTTTGGTAGGCTACTGTGTTCTGGTGTCAATAGGCCTAATTCCACAAATAACTGGCAGCCATTGCAAACACCCAAGGAGAGGGTGTCTGGGCGTGCAAAGAAATTTGTAATGGCAGCTTTTGCCTTTGGGTTGTATTTAAATGCACCGGCCCATCCTTTGGCCGATCCCAAAACATCTGAATTGGAAAAACCGCCAACTGCTACCAAAAACTGAATATCTTCAAGCGTTTCTCTTCCTTCAATTAAATCTGTCATATGTACATCTCGAACGTCAAAACCACAGAGGTCCATTGCATAGGCCATTTCACGTTCAGAATTACTTCCTTTTTCACGAATAATTGCAGCTTTTAATACTCCTTCTTTTGCCGAAGGTAGTTGCCCGTCAAAATCAGAGGGAAAGTTAAATTGCAACGGTTGGTTGACAACATTTTCTGCTCGAACGGCCGCTAAATCAGTTTGGGTTTGTTCTGCCTCTAATTTTGTCGATGTAGCCGTCCAGGTCCTACGTAATTTTGGTAGGGAGAGTTGAATGTCGTTGATGACTAATTTATCGGTATCGTTTGCTGTTCCGATACGAATAGCTTTTACACCCTTAACACCAAAAAGTGTGCTTAGGTCTTCATTTGATTGTAAAACAACACCAACCTTTTCAGAGAATAAAATTTTGACCAAATCCGTCTCAGTGAAAACAGAAAAGTCCAATTGCATTCCAACGGAAGTAGATGGGAAACACAATTCTAAAAGTGTGGTAATTAAACCACCAGACCCAATATCGTGACCGGCATTAATTTTCCCTTCTTTGATAAGACTTTGCAACCGATTGAAGGCTGATTTGAAATAACTAGCCTCCTGAACACTCGGGGTAGAAGTTCCAATCTTTCCTAGGCTTTGTGCAAAAGAAGAGCCTCCTAAATGAAAATCATCTTGGGCAAAGTCAATATAATAAAGGTCGCCTCCTTTTGCAGTAGCAACTGGGGTAATGACATTGGTCACATCGCTACATTGTCCAGCTGCTGAAATGATAACAGTTCCTGGAGCCAGAACATCTCCATCAGGGTATTTTTGTTTCATGGAAAGGGAATCTTTCCCCGTAGGAATATTGATCCCAAGTTCAATGGCGAAAGCCGAACATTCCTCAACCGCTTCATATAAGCGCGCATCTTCTCCAGGATTGTTACATGGCCACATCCAGTTGGCAGATAGGGAAACACTCTGAAGTCCTTCTTCTAATGGCGCCCAAACAATGTTGGTTAAGGCCTCTGCTATGGCTGTATTGCTTCCTTTTTTTGGGTCAATGAGTGCGCTAACAGGAGCATGCCCAACCGAGGTTGCAATTCCTTTATTACCAGTATAGTCTAGGGCCATCACTCCGCAATTGCTTAAAGGTAACTGTAGTTCCCCTACACATTGTTGTTGAGCCACGCGACCCGTAACACAGCGGTCAACCTTGTTGGTAAGCCAATCTTTACAGGCAACAGCCTCAAGTTGCAAGACTGCTGAAATATATTCCTCCAATAGATTTATGTTGTATTCAATTGGAGCATATAAAGCGACGACACTTTGGTCATTCATGATTGTTTTTGGTGAACTACCAAAAAGGGCAGAAAGTTCTAAATCAATTGGAGTTTCATTATTTTTTTCTGAGTGAAAAGAGAAATGGTGATCTTCTGTGACTTCTCCTACTACATAAAAAGGTGCACGTTCTCGTGCAGCAATTTTCTCTAAGTGACCCGCATCTTTTGGTGATAGGATAAGACCCATGCGTTCTTGGGATTCATTTCCTACAATTTCTTTTGCAGAAAGCGTTGGATCTCCCAAGGGTAGTGCATCAATTTGTATAGCACCTCCTGTATCTTCGACCAATTCAGACAGACAATTGAGGTGCCCTCCAGCTCCGTGATCGTGGATGGAAACAATTGGGTTGTGGCTACTCTCAACCAAGGCGCGAATAGCGTTGGCCACACGTTTTTGCATTTCTGGATTGGAACGTTGAACGGCATTGAGCTCTATGGCACTTCCAAAGGCACCTGTATCGGCCGAGGAAACAGCTGCTCCTCCCATTCCAATGCGGTAATTGTCGCCCCCTAAAATAATGATCTTGTCTCCTTTTTTGGGTATTCTTTTTTTGGCCTGATCTTTTTTTCCAAAGCCAATTCCACCTGCTTGCATGATGACTTTGTCATAGCCAAGACGACGATCACCCTCACGATGTTCAAAGGTAAGTATCGATCCTGTTATCAAGGGTTGTCCAAACTTATTTCCAAAATCAGAAGCTCCGTTTGATGCTTTGATGAGGATATCGATAGGGGTTTGGTAAAGCCATTTTCGTTCTGGGAAAGTAATGTTTTTTTTGTCCTCTTGAACACGAGAATAGGGTGTCATGTAAACAGCTGTTCCTGCGAGAGGTAAAGACCCTTGTCCTCCTGCCAAACGATCCCGTATTTCTCCTCCTGATCCAGTTGCTGCACCATTAAAAGGTTCAACTGTGGTGGGAAAATTATGGGTTTCTGCTTTGATTGAAATAACACTTTCAATCATTTCTTTTTTATAGCTACTGGGACGATCTGCTAGTGTTGGGGAAAATTGTTCTATGCTTGGTCCATCAATAAAGGCGACGTTGTCTTTATAGGCAGACACGATACTGTTGGGATTTTCCTTGGCGGTTTTTTTGATGAGTTGAAAAAGACTACTATCTTTTTCTTTTCCATCGATAATGAATTGGCCATTAAAAATTTTATGCCGGCAATGCTCAGAATTTACCTGAGAAAAACCAAACACTTCTGAATCAGTTAGGGGCCTCTTCAATTGAATTGCCAAGTTGTTGAGGTAGTCAATTTCCTCCTGATTAAGTGCTAAGCCTTCTTGCTGGTTATAGGAGGCAATATCCTTGATCTGGAGTACTTTTTCTGGGGTAATTGCAACGGTAAAAATTGCTTGATTTAAGCTGTTAAATTCGACCACCAACATTGGGTCAATTGTACCCACTGTATTTTGAGAAAGGTATTCTTCGATCCGTGTTACCTCGCTGATCCCCATATTTTGTGCAATTTCAACGGCATTTGTACTCCAGGGAGTAATCATTGTAGCACGTGGTCCATAAAAAATACCCTCGATTTTATTTTCTTCGAGCAAAGGTGCTTCGCCAAAGAGCCAACTAAGTTTTTTGCGATTTTCTGAGGATAAAGTTTGGGAACATTGTATTACAAAAACCTTAGTGGTGGCATCGCCAAAAAACTGAATCATGCGTGATTATTTATATGACAAAAATACGCTTTTCAAGATGAAAATAAATAATTTACCATCAAGAAATGGATCAAGTTGTTGCCGAGTTATTCACATCAAAAAGGCGATTAAACAGAAGGGATATCTGTGTGTATTTTGACCAGTCCAGGTCATTTGTGTTTGAAGAGTTTATCAAGGGCTTGCTAAACATCCAAGTGGCTGAGAAGCTAATTCATTGTTGTAATCTAGTTTTGAGAGCATATTTTTCAATGAATAAGGAGTTGATGAGTGAAATATGCTCTTAATTTTTTTTAGTATTAAAAGGAACAATTTGAAGGGTTCTACTTTTGGTGTAAAATATTTGATGAGCATTTTAACGTTTTATTTTCTAAATAAATAGTTAAACACTTTGAAATTAATAGCAATACTATTATATTTGCTTTGAAATGGAAAACCTACAAGTAAATATTGTCATTAATCCTGAGCTGTATTCGAAGAATCCCGAATCATCGGTTCTTGGACATAAGATTGTTTCAAGTAGTATTGAAATGATCAATGAACTTGGTTTTGAAAATTTTACATT
>CAJQKN010000003.1 GCA_905478905.1 uncultured Flavobacteriaceae bacterium
TTTGTCAAGTAAAAACTTCTAGAGCCTCCATCAAAGAAGTGGTTGTTGAAGATACTCAAACTGCTGAAGATACTGAAGAAGCTACTGAAGCTGCAGAATAATTTAGGTTGATACAGAATAAAAAAAGCATCTGTGGTTAATCCCCAGATGCTTTTTTTATTTTTACAGTAATATGTCTTTTTTAAACTGGCTTTTCGGCAATAAAACAACAGACTCAAATTCTGGAGAGGTGAAGAAATATTTAATTGTTGGCTTAGGAAATATTGGCGCAGCATACGATGGTACTCGCCATAATATTGGCTTTGATGCTTTAAATGCTTTCGCTTCAAAAAAGGAACTTAGTTTTGAAGAATTACGCTATGGTGCAATGACCAAAACGCGTTTTAAAGGAAGGCTTATTTACCTTCACAAGCCTTCTACATTCATGAATAACAGTGGAAAAGCTGTGCGCTACTGGGCCTTAAAAGAAAACATTCCTTTGGAGAATATTTTAATCATCACAGATGATCTCAACCTTCCCTTTGGAACACTGCGTTTAAAAACAAAAGGAAGTGACGGGGGACACAACGGATTGAAAGACATACAAGCGCAATTGAATACTCAAAATTATGCACGGCTTCGATTTGGTATACATTCAGAAGAAAAAGGCTATGATACGGTAGATTTTGTTTTAGGGAAGTGGTCTACACAGGAGCAGCCTCTTTTAAAAGAACGCTATGAAATGATTGAAAAAATCATTTATTCCTTTGTCACGCAAGGCGCGCAAAATACCATGAATCAATTCAACGGGAAGTAATTTTCTAGGGTGCGGTTTGAAACCGAAAGTAGGGTGAGGTGGATATATTATTCAATTCATCCCGGGTAGTTACCTGCCAAACGTAGGATGTATTTGCCTCTATACTCACTGAGTGATTGGAATCTACAAGACCAGTCGCAATTTCTTCTAAATCGTCTTCACTTGTTCCAAAAAAAACAGCATAGCTGTCAATATCGTTATCTAAATCCAACCCCGCCCAACTCAAGTTTATGCTGCCATTGTTGAGGCTAACTACTTCATTCATTTGGGGAGAAACGAGTTTTGCTGGGAAAGGAACATAGCTAAATTGTTGTTCACCTTCTAAATAGAAACTTCTCGACTCGCTTGGCGTTTCTTTATCACTTAGTTCCGAAGAACTGATGACCTCCCAACGATAGGGAATTCCTCTGTCCAAGGTCAATGTTGCTGTTATTTCTTCTGTTCGTATTGAAGTTAGCTCTTGGGTTACCAAGTTAACTACTTTAATTGTGTAAGTATCCGTGTGAAGTGCAAGTTCCCAACTGAACACTACCCTAGCTTTAGCAGAATCTACAGAAACATACAAACATCTTTGATCGGCTTCTGGCAAAAGCAGAAGTGCAGCTTCGGGCGTTGGGATTGGATCTTTACAACCCATTACAAGAATAAATAAAACGATGTGAAGGTATTTTACGGGTCTCATTGTTTAATAAATCTTAGGGTTTCTTCTGTGGTAGCAGTAACCACTTTGACAATATAATTTCCTTGGGGCAAATGATTTACATCAATCAAAATCTGACGGGAAGCATTGGTCATTAAAAATTCATTATAATAACTTCTATTCCCTTTGATGTCGTAGATAAAGACTTCTGCAACTGGCGCAGAACCGCCCAACAAAATAGCGACTTCATCAACAACTGGATTAGGATATAAAAGTGAAGGCTCATCAATATAAATCAATTCTTTAAACTCCCCTTGACAACTCAAAGGTGTTTTTACCGTGACCACATTCAGTCCTTTGACCAATGGTAGTGTTTTTTGTGTTACATTATTTGCTTCAAACTCGAGTTCGTTCAACCCAATAATATATTCTTTGCTACCGCTGAGATTAAGAGTCACCTTGGAGGCAATAGCATTGACATTCGCACTGACAGCCAAAGGAGCGGGTTCAAGAATTGAAACAGTAAAACACTGTTCAAAACCTGGAACATCATCACTGCTTATACACAGAAGATAATCTCCACTTTGAAGGTTTTCAAGTGTAATTGACTCATTAGCAAAAGAGGAAAGTATACGGTACCCATTTGGTCCAATAACATCTATGTCATAATCAAATTGAGCGACAGAGGAAACAATAATACTTCCGTTATTTCGATCAATACAGGTTTCATCACTTTTAGAAATGGTGAAATTTTGTTGAGCGTCTATATCGCATAAATCTCCCTCTCCATCGTTGTCAGAATCGAGCTGATCCGAATTTGTGATCAAAGGGCAATTGTCCTTTTCACTTGGAATCAAGTCGTTATCTTCATTCAATTGAGGTTGCCCATCAAAGCAGAAATTCAATTCAGCTAATTGAAGCTCCCCAGTATCAAGAGTGGCACTGTCTATTATCTTCAAGCGCCAAATACCCTTTGCAATACTACCGTATAATTGCGTCAAGTCTCCTTCTGGTCGAAAAGTCCCTGTAAAAGGTGCAGATGCATTTGAAATAAAAGGTTCGGCTTCCGCATCAAAAATCGTATTGGTGAAGTTTTCTCCCATTCCACCGCGATTTCTTATCAAACTAATTTCATCTCCAGCTGGACTAATTAAGCGAATGCTTAAATCACCAACATAGCTGTGTGTTAAACGTAGTTTAATATCTAAATCCAATACCTTAAGTGAATCAACGACAGCAAAAAGAACTTCTGTGATCCCTTCTTGGGATTCGCTGGCGTCTTCTATGGGGATTGGCGTATCATAAGCTGTAAAGGTTTTGCAAACATTTGGAGCAGTAGTAAATTGTTGCACTGAACTAGGCGCACTAAGACCACAATTATTGAGTATAGAGACACGCCAGTAGTAGGTTGTTAAACCTTCTAGCTCATCCACTTGTATACTTGTTAGCAAAATGTTTTCGTCAATCAGTGTAGTTGAAAAATCTTCTTCCTTACTCAGCTCAAAACGATATAAATCAGCTTCTGAATTACTTTCCCAAGAGAAATTGACAAATGAAGGTAGATCCTCTGATAAATTAGCAGGAGATTGTACCGTGGGCACTGGAATTGTTGGTGATAAAAATCGAATGTAAAAAGGATGTTCTACTTGAGTTGTGCTGGAAGTACCTACCAAAGTTGCTGAGTAGGTGCCCGATACGGTTCCATCTGTCACCAACTCAAGGGTAACGGTTGTTCCATCTGTTTGAACAACAGCCGGATTTACTGAAACACCAATGTTGGATGGAAGCCCTACGACACTTAGGCTTACCGTTGAAGAAAAGGCCTCATAAATTTCGAAGTTTAGATCAAAATTAACTCTTCCCGTTCCACAATTTTCTTTTGCTACCTCTATAAAAGGAAGTGCAAACGGTCGTTCTTCCACTTGAAAGGCAGTTGAATTAACCGCAAAATAAATATTCCCATCAGCGGCAATTTTAATACGAGC
>CAJQKN010000004.1 GCA_905478905.1 uncultured Flavobacteriaceae bacterium
GTAAACCCGGGAGAGGTACATGCCATTATGGGTCCAAATGGATCAGGAAAAAGTACCCTTTCTACGGTAATAGCTGGGCACGAAGACTATGAAGTCAGTAAAGGATCCATTGTTTTTGATGGAGAAGATTTAGCAGAATTAGATGCTGAGCAACGTGCTCATAAAGGTGTCTTTTTATCCTTTCAATATCCTGTAGAAATTCCGGGTGTTACGGTAACAAATTTTATCAAGACAGCGATCAATGCGTCTCGTAAAGCAAAGGGATTAGAAGACATGCCCGCCAAAGAAATGCTAAAAAGTATTCGGGAAAAAGCGGCCATGCTAGAAATTGATTCTAAATTTTTATCTCGCTCACTCAATGAAGGTTTTTCTGGAGGAGAAAAGAAAAGAAATGAAATATTTCAATTGGCCATGTTAGAGCCAAAACTAGCCATCTTAGACGAAACCGATTCTGGGCTAGATATCGACGCCTTAAAGATTGTTGCGAATGGTGTCAATAAATTGAAAAGTGAAGACAACGCTGTTGTTTTAATTACGCACTATCAACGTTTGTTGGATTATATTGTTCCAGATTTTGTTCACGTTTTGTACAACGGCCGTATCGTAAAATCAGGAACCAAAGAATTGGCCCACGAGCTGGAGGCAAAAGGATACGATTGGATCAAACAAGAGCTTGCTTAATATGGAATTAAAAGAAAAAATGCTTTCTTCTTTCATGGCCTTGGAACAAGAGCTCGACTTGAGTTCTCCCGTCCATGATATTCGTTCAACTAGCCTCAAAACATTTGAAATACTTGGTTTTCCAACCAAAAAAGACGAGGCATGGAAGTACACTTCCTTAGCAAAGTTATTGAAAAACGATTACAGTATTTTCCCAAAAAAGGAAAGTAGTCTTGAACTCAAGGACGTAAAGAAATATTTCTTGTATGAAATTGATTCCTACAAGGTGGTCTTTATTGATGGAATTTACAGCCCTTTTTTGTCGGATACTACTCACGATGGAATAGATGTCTGCTTACTCTCTGCAGCATTGTCCAAACCAAAGTACAAAGAAGTGATTGAAAAATATTTCAATAAAGTTGCTGCTAAAGACGAAAGTTTAACAGCATTGAATACTTCTTTCGCAAAAGAAGGAGCCTATGTGTTTGTTCCAAAATCAGTCATTGCAGAAAAACCAATTCAAATCATTCATTTTTCTACAGGAGAGCAGGGAGACTTTTTATTGCAGCCACGCTCGCTGATTGTTGTTGAAGAAAATGCGCAGGTTCAAATTATTGAACGCCACCAAAGTTTGACCCCTCACGAAGTTTTAACAAATTCTGTTACAGAAATATTTGCAGCGAAAAATGCCCTGGTTGATTATTACAAAATACAAAACGATCGAATCGACGCTTCTCTGATTGACAACACCTATGTAGCGCAAGAAAGAGATAGTAATGTGAATGTACACACCTTTTCTTTTGGTGGAAAGTTAACGCGAAACAACCTGAACTTTACACAAAATGGGGAGTATATTGACTCTACCATGAAAGGGATTACGATCATTGGAGAGCAACAGCATGTCGATCACTATACCTTGGTCAATCATGTACAACCCAATTGTGAGAGCCATCAAGACTATAAAGGGATATATGCAGACAAGTCTGTTGGTGTTTTCAACGGGAAAATTTATGTAGACAAGATTGCGCAGAAAACGAACGCCTTTCAACAAAACAACAATATCCTTTTAGACAATAAGGCAACCATCAATACCAAGCCTCAATTGGAGATTTTTGCCGATGATGTAAAATGTTCTCACGGCTGTACCATTGGACAATTGGATGAAGACGCATTGTTTTATTTACGCACGAGAGGAATTCCGAAGCGAGAAGCCAAAGGTTTGTTAACCTACGCATTTGCCAACAATGTTTTGGAGAGTGTAGCCATACCTGCACTTAAAACAAGAATCAATAAGTTAATTGCAACAAAATTAGGAGTGAACTTAGGCCATGACTTATAAGGGAATTGACAGTGAAAAAATACGAGCAGACTTTCCTATTTTAACACGTGAAGTCAATGGCCAACCCTTGGTTTATTTCGACAATGCCGCAACCTCGCAAACTCCTCAACAAGTAATCGATGTGATTGTCGATTACTACAGCCGATACAATGCAAATATTCATCGTGGGGTTCATCGTTTGAGTCAAGAAGCCACCGATGCTTATGAGATGGCACGTCAAACAATACAAACCCATTTTAATGCTGCCAAGGCGCATGAGATAATTCTAACTTCGGGGACAACACATGCAATTAACATCGTTGCATCGGGTTATACAGCCTTATTGAAAGAAGGTGATGAACTTGTGGTTTCTGCCATGGAACATCATTCCAATATTGTCCCTTGGCAAATGCTTTGCGAAAAAACAGGAGCATTATTAAGGGTAATTCCCATGACTCAATTGGGAACACTCGACATGGATGCCTATGATGCTTTATTGACCAAGCAAACAAAATTGGTATTTGTCAACCACGTTTCCAATGCTTTGGGTACTGTAAATCCAATTGAAGAAATTATTTCTAAAGCACATGCCGTTGGGGCAAAAGTATTGATTGATGGTGCTCAAGCAGCCCCCCATATTAAAGCAGATGTTCAGGCATTGGATGTCGATTTTTATGTAACATCTGCTCACAAGCTCTGTGGACCTACTGGAGTTGGAATGCTTTATGGAAAACAAGACTTACTCAAAGTTTTACCTCCTTACCAAGGTGGGGGAGAAATGATTGCAGAAGTCACCTTTGAAAAAACAACCTATGCAGATTTACCCCATAAATTTGAAGCGGGAACGCCAAATATCGCTGGAGGGATAGCATTTGCAGCTGCCCTAGACTATATGAATCGAATTGGTTTTAAGGCTATCGCTGCTTTTGAAAACGAATTGCTAGTCTACGCAACCAATGCGCTAGAGCAAATTGAAGGTGTCCAGATTTATGGACAAGCTCCTGAAAAAACAGCTGTGCTTTCTTTTAATGTAAAAGGAATTCACCCTTATGATTTGGGGAGTATTCTTGATCAAATGGGAATCGCTGTGCGAACAGGGCACCATTGTGCTCAGCCCATTATGGACTTCTATCAAATTCCAGGAACTGTTCGTGCTTCTTTTTCGTTTTACAATACCAAAGAAGAAATAGATCGTATGCTTGTTGCCCTAAAACGAGCCATCAGTATGTTACAATAAATTGTACCTTTAATACACTATGACGATACAAGAAATACAAGACGAAATTGTAGAAGAATTCAACCTCTTTGAGGATTGGATGCAACGCTATGAATATATGATTGAGTTGGGGAAATCCTTACCGCTCATTGCGCCAGAATTCAAAACAGATGATAACATCATTAAAGGTTGTCAGTCCAAGGTTTGGGTACATGCAGAATTGAAAAATGATCAATTGATTTTTTCTGCCGATAGTGATGCAATCATCACCAAAGGAATTATCGCTATTCTAATTCGCGCCTTTTCAAATCAGCATCCTAAGGATATATTAGACGCGGAAACTAATTTTATTGATCAAATTGGTCTGAAAGAACATTTATCCCCAACCCGTGCGAATGGATTGGTTTCCATGATTAAGCAAATCAAATTATACGCTATAGCGTTCCAAACACAACTCAATTAATATGTCAGATAACACTATTGATACCAATGCCCTTGGAGAGAAAATTGTCATGGTTTTAAAAACGATTTACGATCCAGAAATTCCAGTTGATATTTATGAATTAGGATTGATTTATGATGTCTTTGTGAACGAAGACCATGACGTAAAAGTATTGATGACTTTGACTACACCAAACTGTCCAGTTGCCGAAACATTGCCTGTGGAAGTAGAGGAGAAGGTAAAATCTATTAACGAGGTCAAAGATGCCGAGGTAGAAATCACCTTTGACCCACCTTGGACACAAGATTTGATGAGCGAAGAGGCTAAATTAGAATTGGGATTGCTCTAAGATGGAGGAAGAAATTGTCAATCGCGTCGCGAAAAGCCCTTTAATTACCTTCGATTTAGAAGATTTTTATCCTGAGGGCGAACGTCGCTCCATAGACATGAGCCAGTGGTTGGAGCAAGGCTTTATTTTGCGTGAAAAAGAATTCCGCTTAGCTTTAAAGAACGTTGATTTTAAAGCCTATGAAAATACGTATGTTGCGATAAATTGCAGTACTGAGGCATTGCTGCCTGCATGGGCTTCTTTATTGGTAACCACACATATTCAGCCTTTTGCCAAGAAAGTAGTCCTTGGTTCATTACAGGATTTAGAACAGCAAATTTTTGAGAAAATCATCACTCAACTGGATACTACTCCTTTTGAGAATAAGCCAGTAATCATTAAAGGATGCTCTAAAAGAAATATTCCAGCAGCTTCATTTGTTTCTTTGATTCAAAAATTGCAGCCCCATGCCAAAAGCTTGTTTTATGGGGAAGCTTGTTCTTCTGTTCCACTCTACAAAAAGTAAATTATAGTAGACATATTGTAAAATTAATTTGTTTAGTTTTAGCTAACCCCTGATCCTAACCAAATGAAGTTCAATTACCTATTTGCATTATTGCTCTTTTCTTGTGCCAAAAACCCCCTTCTCAGGAACAACCTTTTACGTTTATTGGCAGCTGGAATTATGTCGATAAAAACTATCAATTTTCTAATTCTCCTCAACAATTCACTACTGCTGGTGAAGGTTGTAATCCCATGATCCAATTTGTGTTTTCTGAAAAAGAGTTTTCACTCAAGCTTTTTCAGGACCAATTGTGTACTTCAAAGGCAGAAGTCGTTTTATCCTATTCAATTGATCAAGAAAACGACAGTGTGTACCGTTTTAGCTCTGATCGTTTGCTGCGTTCAAATTTTCAACGAATGGAATTTCATAATCTTTCTGATTTACCTGTAATTGATGGAGAAGTAGAATTGATTCGACGTTCAGACAATGAATTTGTAACCTATTTGCCCTTACCTGAAGTTCCTGAAATAAATGGAAGAGTCTACTCTGCTGTCTATATTCGTTATCGTCGAGCAAACTAACCTTTTCAGAAAAGGTGGTATCTTGACCATGCAAAAAGTATACGATTGACCGCAAATAAAAAGGTTCTTATTTTAAGTTACTACTGGCCTCCATCGGGAGGTTCAGGAGTACAACGATGGATGTATTTTGCGAAGCATTTACAACAGTTGGGTTGGGAACCCATTGTTATTACAGTAGATGAACATCAAGCTGCCTACCCTGTAATGGATTATAGCTTGTTGGAAGAAGTTGAAGGAATTTGTGTAATTAAAACAGCGACCAAAGAGCCCTTACGCTTTTACTCCCTGCTTACCTCTGGTAATACCAAGAGTGGAATTCCTCAAGGAGAGATCAAGCGGAAAAGTATCTTGGGAAAGGTGGCTGCATTTATCCGAGGGAATTATTTTATTCCTGATGCACGAAAAGGATGGGTCCCCTTTGCAATAAAGGCGGCGCAAAAAGTTATTCGCGAAGAGAAGATAAGTCAAATAATTACAACCGGCCCACCGCATTCAACGCATTTGGCAGGTTTACAGTTAAAGGAACAATTTAACTTAAATTGGTGGGTAGATTTTAGGGATCCATGGGTTGATATTTTTTATAACACCTCTTTTTACAGAACAGAAAAAGCCAAACAAAAAGATAGCTCTTTCGAAAGAGAAGTACTTCATTCAGCCAATGGTGTAATCCTCACTGTTGGAGGTGAACTTCAGGCTCAACTTCAAAAAATAGCGCCAAACCAAAATTTTGTTGTTTTGCCCAATGGTTATGATGCTGAACTAATGAAAACAACCCCTGTGGCACAGCCAAAAGATGTTTTTCATGTTGTATATACAGGTCTATTGACGCATAATCAAAACTATACGAGTGTTTTTAAGGCCTTGGCAGAATTGTCTACAACCGAACCAGTTTTACTTTCTTTGGCTGGAAATATTTCACAAGAAATCATTGACGAAATCAAAGACTGTCTTCCACAAGTTGAGGTTGTATACCACGGTTATCTTTCGCATAGAGAGGCTGTTGGTCTAATGCGAAAAGCGCATTTATTGCTCAATTTTATTTTTAAAGGAGCCTCTTCCCAAATGATATCAGGAAAACTTCTCGAATATTTAGCGACGGGTATTCCTGTTTTGTCTGTGGGTGACCCCCGTTCAGTTGCTGGAGAATTTATTTCCCAGGGGAGCGCAGCCGTCATGTTGGATGCAAAGGACACAAAAGAAATTAGTGCTTTTATCTCGAAGCTTGCTTTCGAAAAGGGACGTGTATTTAATCTGTTCCCTGGTTTGGAACAATGGAGTAGAGAAGGTTTAACCCAACAATTGATCGAAACTTTAGCGTCTTAAATCATTCAAGTGTTGGTTCTGTTGGTTCAGGTTCCTTTTCTTTTAATTCTTGATATAATTTAGTCACCCATTTATTTTCAGGATCTATTTTCAATGCGCGTTCATACAACTCTTTTGCTTTTTTGGTATCTCCTAGTTGTGCAAGTCCGTTTGCGTAGCTTCCGATGATGTAGGGATCATAGCGAAAAAAGTAAAAATTGAATTCAAAGACTAAAACAGCTTCTTCTATGCGATTGGAGTGGAGAAATACTCTCCCCAAGGTGTTCAATTCCCCACTTTTACCAAGGTAATCATAGGTTTTATAAAAATAGGTGTTCATATCAGCTCTAACTTCTTCTACTGATTTCTCTTCGAGAAGATTCATTAAATAGTTTGCCGCTTTATAATTGGGTTGTGAGGGTAATCCCAGCGCAATTTGCCCAATATCTGTTAGCAAATCATTTTGAGGTTCTTCTACAATTCGAGCTATTTCCTCACCACCTCTTTTAAATATAAAGGTAGGTACAAGATGTATTCGCTTACCTTTTTCTTCTCCATTTGGACCTTGTTTGTAGTGTTCATCAGTGTCGTACAAGGCAGTAAAATTTAGATTTTCTCGATCTAACCCTAGTTGATCCCATACTTTTACAAAGCTAGGCACCCATTTCTTACTGTCTCCACACCAAGTGCACAGGTAGATGTCTACTTCGATATCTTTCAGCTTGTTTGACCAGGAATAGTTTTTATCCTCTAGCGAGAACTCGTCATATTGTTTATTAAACCACGATGCATATAGCGAATCTTCTTTTAGTTCTTTAATTTCAAAAGGACCACACAAATGCACGTCTCCGCGTTCGTTGGTATAGGTAGTTTTTTCTTGTGCAATGCAAAAAGTAAAAGCGCACAAAAGCAGTAGGAGGCAGGATGTTTTTTTCATTGGGGGTATTTAGGTTAAAGGTATAGAGCAGATTTGGACCCTACTTTTTAAATATATAAAATTTTCATTAAAAGTTATTTATAGAAATTCATCTCATCGAGATAGACCCAGCTTTCTGGAGGTAGAAGTGGTCGAATGTTCTTGCCTTCTTTTATCCATTTGCGAATGGATGAAGAAGATAATTGTATTTGGGGTGCTTCCACTATCCTTATATTTGGATGCTTTTGAATTTTTTCAGGAATAGGATTTGCCTCTTTTCGCGGATAAACATAAAGTGCATAGCGTTCTAGAATGACCTCATGGTTTTTCCACTTGTGAAAGTTGGCCAAATTATCTTCTCCCATCAATAGCACAAATGTTTTATTTGGATATTTTTCTTCCAAATGAGCGAGGGTATCGGAGGTATAGTTTGGAGTGGGTAATTTAAATTCAATATCGGAGGGGTATAATTTAGGGTATTCGTGGGTAGCGCGATAGACCAATTCCAAGCGATGGTGATTGGGCAACATACTTTGTTTTTGTTTGAATGGGCTTTTAGGAGTGATGACAAACCATAGCTGCTCAATATCTGTATGTTCAACAAAATGATTTGCCAAGATTAAATGCCCATTATGGATGGGATTATAGCTACCAAAAAATAAACCTATCTTTTGCATGAGTCAAAGGTAGGCAATTGCTTAGGAACGCAAGAAATGTTTTACTAAGCCAACTACATCTCTTTTGGCTTTAGTCAAATCATCATTTACTAAAATAACATCAAAATCTTGAGAATAGGTTAATTCTGTCGCTGACTTATCTAGGCGTTGCTGAATTTTATCTTCAGTTTCAGTATTGCGTTCCCGCAAACGTTTTTCAAGTTCTTCGAAAGATGGCGGTTGAACAAATATGGCCAGGGTTTCGTCAGGATATTCTGCTTTTACATTTAATCCCCCAATTACATCAATATCAAAAAGGACATGTTTGCCATCGGCCCAAAGACGTTCAATTTCCGAGCGTAGGGTACCATAAAAATTTCCTTCGTAGACCTCTTCGTATTCAATAAAAGCATCTTCCTCAATTTTTTGACGAAAAGCTTCTTCAGATAAAAAGTAGTAGTCTTTTCCGTCGATCTCTTCCCCTCTTGGAGCACGTGAAGTGGCAGAAATTGAAAAGCCAAGGGGCAGACCTTGATGCAATAAATGCTTTACAAGTGTTGTTTTCCCACTGCCTGATGGGGCAGAAAACACGATAAGTTTACCCGTAGTCATAAATTATAAAACGTTGAGTAACTGTTCTTTTATTTTTTCCAATTCGTCTTTCATTTGCACGACAAGTTTTTGCATACCCGCATGATTTGCTTTTGACCCAATGGTGTTTATTTCTCTTCCCATTTCTTGCGCAATAAAGCCAAGTTTTTTCCCATTGGCCGTGTCTTGATCCATGATCTCATGGAAATAATCAAGATGATTGGCCAAGCGAACTTTTTCTTCTGTAATATCGTATTTTTCTAGATAATAAATTAATTCTTGCTCCAATCGATTTTGATCGACTTCAAGCTTTAATTGAGCGAGGGATGTATTTAGTTTTTCGGTAACACGTTCTTTGCGTTCAGGGTCAATGGCAATGACATCTTTCAATAATTGACCAATGCTTGCTAGACGTAAACTAAAGTCTTTTGTCAAAGCAACTCCTTCATCTTTCCGGTGTTTGTTGACCTGTTCGAGTGTATTCGCAAAAAGAGAAAGTAGGGCTTCTTTTTCCTTTTCATCTACGGCTTCTTTCTCCGTTTTTAGCGCATCGGGAAGGCGAACAGCCATTTTGAGTAATTCGGTAGTGTCTCCCTGATGAATTTCTTTGAGTTGATCTATATAGGCTTGAATAACCTCTTTGTTAAGCACTGTAGTTGTTTCACCCCCAGAATTATCTACAAATACGGAAACATCAATTTTCCCACGTTCTAAATTTTTATTTACTTCCCCTCGAAGGATTGATTCTAACTCTCTGTAACAATGTGGAACCCTAAAGTTAAGATCGATATTTTTACTGTTCAGTGTACGTACTTCAATGGTGATTTTTTTGTGTGCAAATTGGGTTTCACCTTTTCCAAACCCGGTCATTGATAGGATCATTCGGCAGTTATAATTCTTTAATTTTTATGTTTCGAAAAGCGACTTTATCTCCATGGTCTTGAAGGCCAATTTTTCCTGTTTTAAATTGTCCAAATTTTGGTGCGTGTGTATAAAATGGTGAATTTTTGTCACCAAATTTTGAAGCAGCAATTAAAGCTTCCCATTCTGGTCCATGAACAGGAAAACGAACAATTTCTGTTCCATTTAATACCACAATTCCTTTGTTAATATTGTGGTCAATGGTCAAAAGAAAATGATTCCATTCTCCGGCAGGATTACAAACATCTGCTGTGGGTTGAACCATATCGTAAAGCGCTCCAGCCTGGTGATATTTTGGATTGGCTAGCGCATCGGGATGATGTTCGTTGTCGAGAATTTGAATTTCGGGACCTGTGAGGTAGGGTTGTCCATATTCTTGTCCTTCCTGAACGGCCCAAAAAAGTCCACTATTCCCAACCTCGGCGACCTTCCATTCGATGGATAAAACAAAATTAGTAAATTCTTGATCGGTCACAATATTCTTGTCTCCACCATTTCTTTTTTTAGATGGATCGAAAACAAGGGTACTGTCGACTACACTCCATGCTTCTCCAATAGCCGAGCCATTGTATTGATGCCAACCATTGAGTGTTTTTCCATCAAACAGGGAAATCCATTCTTTTTTCTTTATTGTGTTTTCCTTTTTTTCTTTCGACTTATTTTCTTGGCAGGAGCTGAGTAAGATGCAACCTAGAAGTAGTAGTGAGGTAAAGTTTTTCATTGATTTTTAAATTAAAGATTTAAGATTTTTTTAAGATGTGCTTGATCTATTTTTCCTCCAGCGAAATCATCGAATATTTTTTCTGTAGCTTCAATGATGTGTTTGGCGATGAATGCTGCTCCTTCCCTAGCACCTTGTTCAGGGCTTTTGATACAACATTCCCATTCCATTACAGCCCAAACATCACAACCATATTCGGTGAGTTTGGTAAAGATACTTTTAAAGTCAATTTGTCCGTCTCCGGGCGATCGGTATCGACCAGCGCGGTTTCGCCAATCTCCGTATCCGCCAAAAGTACCTTTTTTCCCATTCGGCTTAAATTCAGCATCTTTTACATGGAATGCCTTGATGAATTCATGGTAGTGATCGATGTAGGTAATATAATCCAATTGTTGTAAAACAAAATGACTGGGATCGTATAAAATATTTACTCGTTTGTGATTATCTGTTGCAGCAAGAAAACGTTCAAAGGTTTCTCCATCATGTAAATCTTCTCCAGGGTGAATTTCATAGCATACATTTACTCCATTTTCATCAAATGAATCAAGAATGGGCAGCCATCTCTCGGCCAATTCTTTAAAACCAAGCTCGATTAAACCATCGGGTTGTTGCGGCCACGGATGAAAATAGGGCCAAAGTAGGGAGCCTGAAAAAGTTGCATGCGCATCAAGACCAAGTCTACGGCTAGCTATAGCTGCTTTTTTGACTTGCTCTATTGCCCAGGTGGTTCGCGCTTTAGGATTGTTCTTTACTGGCGCTGGGGCAAAGTTGTCAAACATCAAATCATAGGCCGGGTGGACGGCGACCAATTGTCCTTGTAAATGAGTAGAGAGTTCTGTTATTTCAAGCCCATAGGAATTGATTTTTCCTTTGAGGTCGTCACAATAGGTTTGGCTTTCAGCTGCAGTATCTAAGTCGATCAACCATTTGTCTAGGGTAGGGAGTTGAATGCCTTTGTAGCCAAGCTCAGCAGCCCATTTACACAAGCCATCTAAACTATTGAATGGAGCTTGTTCGTCAATGAATTGAGCGAGAAAAACGGCAGGTCCTTTAATTGTTTTCACGTGCTTAATTTTTTATAGGTTCACCCAAACGTTTCCGTTTTTATGTGATTCAATTACTTTTTCAATGAAGAGCATGCCACGCACACCTTCTTCTAAATCTGGATAAGCTCCATTAATAAAGTCTTGGCCTAAAATTGCTTTGGCGACACCCGAATAGATATTCCCCATGGCATCAAAAAGTCCTTCAGGATGTCCCGGAGGTAATTTGGTTCCTTCCAAAGAAAATCTACTTAGATAATCGTGCCCTGGTTTGAGTTGTTGTTGTGGTTTACCTTCTTGAAGGAAGTTGAGGTAGTTGGGGTTTTCTTGTGCCCACTTTAAACTTCCTTTTTCACCATAAATTTGAACGGTAAAATTATTTTCTTCAGCAGTTGCAATTTGTGAAACCCTAAGCACTCCTTTGCAATAGTCAGAAAAGCGAACTAAAATTGTTCCATCAACATCCATTTCATTATCTGGATAACGATAATTTAAGTCGGCTAGAATTGTTTTTACCCGCATATTGGTTGCATATTCAAGCATGTCAAATGCATGGGTTCCTATATCTCCAATGCAGCAGCTAATTCCTCCTTTCTCAGGATCAAGTCGCCAAACAGATTTGCGTTGTTCAGCATGGTGAATGACCGGATTGATCCAGCCTTGGTAATATTGTAAATCAACTTTTTGAACTGCACCTATAGCTCCATCAGCAATCATTTGTTTCATTTGACGCACCATTGGATAGCCCGTATAGGTATAGGTGACAGCAAAAACGACTTGTTTTTGATCTTGAATGGCCTGAAGTTCTAGTGCTTCGGCATGGGAGGTGGTGAGTGGTTTTTCGCAAATTATATTAAAGCCATTTTCCAATAACTTTTTCGCCATAGGGAAGTGAAGAAAATTCGGTGTCAAAATAGAGACAACCTGCATGCGTTCTTCTTTGGAGAGCTTTAGTTCCTCTTCAATAAGGACATCAAAACTACTGTAAACTCGAGCTGCCGGAATACCAATATGTGCTGCAAATTTTTTGTTTTCGTCTGGATTCGGATTAAAGCAACCACCAACAATTTGGTAGTAGTCAAACATATGTGCAGCAATGCGATGGACAACACCTATGAGGGAATCACCTCCTCCACCAAGAATTCCCAAACGTATTTTGTGATTCATTTTACTCTTCCTTTAATTCGATTTTTTCATCTTTAAATATAAGCATAAAAAGAATGAGGACGCCCATGGCAAAAGCTGCAGGGAGGAGCCAAATAACTTCCCAGTTGTGCTGTCCGTTTTCAAGGAGATAGGTGTCAGAAATCTTTCCTGCAACCCAGAAACCAATCAACATACCAACGCCATAGGTGGCAAGGGTAATCAATCCCTGTGCAGCACTTTTTACTTTTTCGCCTGCTTTAAAGTTGGTATAAATTTGACCCGAGACAAAGAAAAAATCATAACAAATTCCATGTAAAGCAATACCAATAATTAGCATAAACGTATACTCTCCAGCATTGCCGTAGGCAAATAAGACATAGCGTATTGTCCAGGCAAGCATTCCGACTAGGATTGTTTTTTTGAACCCAAATTTTTTAAAGAAGAATGGAAGAAGTAACATAAATAGGACCTCACTTATTTGTCCAAGGGTCATTTTGCCGGTAGGGTTTTCCATCCCCAATTCAACCAAAAACGGATTGGCTTGTTGGTAGTAAAAGGCCAATGGAATACAAATTAAAATTGAGGTAATGAAGAACATTAAAAAGTTACGATCTTTCAATAGTTTTAGTGCGTCAAAGCCAAGAAGATCTCCTAAGGAAAGATTTTCTCCACCAGTATTAGAAGGGGGTGTTTTGGGTAAGCTAAAACTAAATAGTCCCAAAAGGGCAGAGGCAATGGCAACCATGATAAAGGTGTTAGCTAAAGCACCATTTGCAATGGCTTCTTGTGCATCCCATCGAAACCAATAGCTGATAAATAAACCGGCAACAATCCACCCAAGCGTGCCAAAAACACGAATGATGGAAAATTCCTTTGCAGGGTCTTTCATTTGGTAAAAAGAAACGGAGTTGACCAGTGCAAGGGTTGGCATGTATACTAACATATAACCAAAGACATAGGGATAGAAACCGCCAAAGTCTCCTGCCTGTGCCATCAGATACATAAGTATTGCACCAATGAGATGAAGAACACCCAAAATGCGTTCCGCATTAAAAAAACGATCCGCAATTAGTCCAATAAATACCGGAGCAATGATTGCTCCCCAAGATTGAGTAGAAAAGGCCATGCCTATTTCCGCACCACTTGCACCTAAATTATTTCCTAAAAAAGTGCCTAGGGTAACAAACCAGCCTCCCCAAATAAAAAACTGGAGAAACATCATGACAGACAATTGTACTTTTGTTGTCGAATTCATATTCAATTGGTATTTGGTTATACAAGTTGTTTTGCCTTTTCGAGCAATATTTTTTTAGTGGCCAATATGCCCTCAATTTCAGAGAGTTTTTCTCCTTCATATTCAACCCCAATAAAACCGCTATATCCACTTTCTTTCACTAAAGTAAGCATTTGTAAATAATCGGTGTGTGTTTCGTTACCAGCTTCGTCAAAATCATGTGACTTGGCACTTACGGCAAATGCACGGGGAAGTAATTCTTTTACCCCTTGATAACGGTCGTATTCACGTATGCATCTGGCGCCCCATCGTGCGCCACCTTCTCGTTCTAGGCAAAAATTTCCAAAGTCGGGTAAGGTACCACAGTTGGGAAGGTTTACTTGATCGAGCATTTCCATGACAAGTTTGGCATTGGAAGAAAGATAACCGTGATTTTCAACAAGAATATTCACCTTGTAGGACGCACTGTATTCTCCTAATTTTCGCATGCTATCTGCTGAATAATCTTTCCATTCTTCTTGTTTTTTTTCTCCAAACAAATTTATTCGAATGGAATGGCAACCCATGGAAGCAGCGGTTTCAATCCATGCTTTGTGGTTTTCGATTGCTTTCGTTCTTTTTCGAGTACTGCGAACAGCAAGATCTCCTTCTCCATCGATCATGATCAAAACATTTTCTACTGCATGCTCCTTTGCTTTGGCATTTGAAGTCGCAATAAACTTTTTTAGGGCTGCAGATTTGTTTTTAGTTTTCATCACATCAACATACAATTGATTGACATACTCTATACCATCAAAACCCAGTTCACTGGCTTTTGCGGCAAAGTCATATGGATTTAGTTTTCCGTTTTGAATTGCTTTGTGAAGTGACCATTGTGCTAAAGAAAGCTTGAAAAAAGGACCTGCCATAGGGTAAGGACTAGTTAAAAAAGATGCATGTTCATTATTAAGGGCATAGGATCCCAAAGCAGTCGCTCCTAGGCCAACAGTTAAACTATTCTGAATAAATGTTCTTCGTTTCATTGTAAAAGTAGGTTTATATTTACTAATGTACTGATTGTTCTAGAGTTGTCGTTTTTTATTCGAATCTTTTTTAATAATTCAAACGAAAACGTTAATAATTACTTTTTTTACATTATTAACAGTGATTTAATAAAAATTTCAAAGAACTGTTCTTATATTAGGAGTTATAAATAATTCCTATGAGTCTCTCAAATTTTGAAACCCAGTTCGATGCAATTGTTGTAGGAACTGGAATAAGCGGCGGATGGGCTGCAAAAGAACTAACCGAAAAAGGATTAAAAACATTGGTTTTGGAACGAGGAAGGATGGTCAAGCACATTGACGATTATCCAACCATGAATAATGACCCTTGGGATTACCCCAATGGAGAAGTAATTACTCAAGAAACGAGAAAAAAACAGCCCAAGCAAAGCCGAACTGGTTATACCACAACAGAATCGCGCAAGCATTTTTTTGTAGACGATTTAAAGCACCCTTACAACGAAGACAAACAATTTGATTGGTGTCGCGGTTATCATGTTGGTGGGCGGTCCCTTATGTGGGGACGACAAAGTTATCGTTGGAGTGATTTTGATTTTGAAGCCAATGCAAAAGATGGTATTGCGGTCGATTGGCCCATTCGGTACAAGGACCTTGCTCCTTGGTATTCCTATGTTGAGAAACATGTGGGAATCTCTGGAGAGTCACTTGGTTTACCTCAATTGCCCGACAGTGAGTTTTTAAAACCTATGGAACTTCATTGTGTCGAAGATCACCTAAAAAGTTCTCTTGCCGAAAAGTATGACGATAGAATTCTGACCATTGGTCGAGTGGCGCATATAACAGAAGGAACCAAAGCTGGTGCAGGACGTATTAGCTGTCAATACAGAAATCGCTGTTCGCGTGGATGTCCATTTGGTGCGTATTTTAGTAGTAATTCTTCTACATTGCCCATGGCTGAAGCAACGGGTAATATGACGCTTCGTCCAAATTCAATTGTTCATGAAGTGATCTATGATCCCCAAACCAAAAAAGCATCTGGAGTGCGGGTTATCGATGCTGAAACAAATGAAACCATAGAATTCAAGGCTAAGGTGATTTTCTTATGTGCATCTGCAGTTGCTTCTACTGCTATTCTGCTCCAGTCCAAATCGAGTTATTTTCCCAACGGAATGGGGAATGCCTCGGGAGAATTAGGCCACAACATCATGGACCATCACTTTCAAGTTGGTGCAAATGGAGAATTTGACGGCTTCGAGGATAAGTATTATACGGGACGCAGACCAAATGGGATATACATTCCCCGCTTCAGAAACCTAGGCGGATCAACCAATCGCAAAGATTATATTCGAGGATATGGATATCAAGGTGGTGGCGGACGTGGGTCGTGGACTGAAAACGTGAAAGAGATGGCCTATGGACCTGAATTTAAAGAAGCCATATTAAATCCTGGTGGCTGGAACATGGGATTAAATGGTTTTGGGGAAGTATTGCCCTATCATGAAAATCATATGTACTTAGATTATGAAAAAACGGATCAGTGGGGATTGCCTACGGTCACCTTTGATGCTGAGTTAAAAGAAAATGAAATGACCATGCGCAAGGACATGCAGCAACAAGCTATAGAGATGCTTGAGACGGCAGGTTTTAAAAACGTTTATGGCTATGATAATGAATATAAACTTGGACTAGGAATTCATGAAATGGGAACTGCCCGCATGGGAAGGGATCCAAAAACATCTGTCCTGAACGGGAATAATCAGTTGCATGAAGTACCTAATGTTTTTGTTACCGATGGAGCATGTATGACTTCGGCTGCAAATCAGAATCCATCCCTGACTTATATGGCCTTGACCGCAAGAGCAGCTCACTTTGCGGTAGAAGAATTGAAAAAGAATAACATTTAATCGAACCATCATGCAAAGAAGAACTGCATTAAAAAACATAGGACTTTCCTTTGGGGCATTGACGCTTACACCTACAATAGCTAGCTTAATTCAAAGTTGTCAAACTGCTGATCCAGCTTGGACACCTTCCTTTCTTTCTCAGGAAAGTGCATTACTTATTGAAAAAACCATTGATGTCATTTTGCCTACCACCAGCACCATTCCTGGAGCTACTGATGTAAGTTTGATACGTTTTGTCGATAGCTATATTGCAAATGTTTCTAGTCAAGAAGATCAAGAATTCTTCAAAATGGCCATTAATGTTTTTGCTGGTGCTGCCCAAACCAGTGCAGGAAAAGAAAGTATAGCTGCATTGACTAGCGATGATATTGACCAACAATTGAATGATTATTTGCGTGCCACACCTGAAAAGCAATCTTCTAGAGCCAAGGATTTTTATGATTATATGAAAGAGCTCGAAGCAGGAACTGCTGGTACGCCACCCATTGAAGGAATATGTCATAACCTATTGAATAACCTAAAAAACTTAGCCGTTTTTGCTTTTAAGAATAATGAAGTTATTGCAAAAGAGCACATGGTTTATGCACCCGTACCTGGACAGCAACAGGGTTGTGTTGATTTAGAGGAAGCAACAGGAGGAAAAGCATGGGCCCTATAGCGTCCGTAGGTATTCGGCTATCGCTCTAGCCTCCTCTTCACTTAGGTTTTGATTGATCATTAAAATATTATTGTACTCTTTCAAGAGGGCTTTAGCGATGGGGTCCTCTTTTAGCATTTCTGTAGGATTCAATAAAATATTCATGACCCATGCTGGATGGCGACGTTCATAAATTCCTGTCATGGCCGGACCAATTAGTTTTGCGTTGACTTTATGGCAAGCGGTACATTTTTCTTTGAATGCAGCAGCTCCCTTAGCGACCATCACTTCGTCAATTGAAGTGGGAAAACTTAGGTCAGAAATTGGTCCTATTCCAGTATTGTTAAGGTCTATTGGAGTAGTTGTTTTTTCTTGTGTACTTTTCGTTTTCTCTTTTTTGGTTCGGTTGTAGTCAAATCCATTTTTCTTCTTGCCAGCGTTTTGACCACAAGCTATTGCAATGGAAACACATATTAAAAGGGCGATCTTTCTCATTTAAATTAATTTATTTAAAAATAACATTAAATTATAAAAGCACAAGGAGATGGGAAATGTATTTGGGAGAAGAGCTATAATTCCGCATAACCTAATCTGTGGTTGTTATTGAAACTGATGCTTTTTTTCTTTTGACATAACTTTTTTTGGTTTACGTGTGACCAAATACACGCCACCAAACACCAATATAGCAGCTAGAGTTTTTATTCCGTCCATTTGATCATTTCCTGTAATAGAAGCGTAAATGATTGCAATCAATGGCTGAAGGTAGGTAAAGACACCGATGGTTGTTGGTGGTACTTCTTTAAGAGCAAACATATTGAGTAGGTAAGCAAAAAAAGTGGTAAAAAGCACCACAAAACCCATCCGCCAAACTGCTTCCCAGGGAAGACCCATCCAATCTA
>CAJQKN010000005.1 GCA_905478905.1 uncultured Flavobacteriaceae bacterium
TTCTTGTAGATCGGTAATATTGTCCGTAATATTGGTATTACTGGCATGCTTAGCCATGCTATCTTTTGTCCGATTATACTATTGCAACAGTTGAACATCGGCTGCGTTTTGTAATACAGCATGAAGATGAAACCCTACATTTCCCGCACCAATTAGGCTTACTTTTATCATGAGCTTAAAAATAAGAAGATTCTGTCTTAAATTTTAACCTAAGATGTAAAAGTTATATGAAGATTTCATGAAGCTACTGAAAGTAGAATTTTTTTAAAGATAATATCAATTTTAATCATAAATAGGTTCTTTGGACTTGAGTTAGATTGGCCCAAAAATTATTGTACGCAATAATTAGTAATGCATTTTTCGATTTCCTTGGTTCGTAAAAGGTAATTTTCGTAAATTGGCATCACCCTAATCTTATCAAGCATGAAATATTTTTATTCCCTTAGAACAATCTATTGCCAGTACTTTCTTTTGGCAGCAACGGCTTCCATCATTATCGTTGCTTTTCTAGCTTCTATCAATGTATTGCTAATCACCATGCGTCCAGTATCGTTTTTTGGAATGCTTGGGCTATTGTTTTCAACAATGGGAATGATGCGTTTTTTGGCATTTTTTCTCGCACAATATCCAAAGAATCGCATCTTTGAATCCTTCATCACTGGAATCATTTTACAGTTAATTGTTCTTCTGGTTTTGGTGTTGAATTAATCTGTA
This sequence comes from uncultured Flavobacteriaceae bacterium, assembly GCA_905478905.1. Classification (GTDB taxonomy): domain Bacteria; phylum Bacteroidota; class Bacteroidia; order Flavobacteriales; family Flavobacteriaceae; genus Arcticimaribacter. The sequence goes on from CAJQKN010000005.1 coordinate 715, forward strand.
TTTATAGGCCTTATTCCTCTAGTAACTTTTATCTTTGCTTTGACAGAAGATGATCGTTTAATGAAAGATTTTTTTTTAAAATACCTCGCCTCTAATCGTTTAATGGCGGTACTTTTTTTCGTTTTTCCTGCGGCCATGGGCTTGGGTACCTTTATCGAAAGTTGGTACTCCACCGACACGGCAAAAATTTGGATTTACAACGCTTGGTGGTTTGAACTCATCATGGGCTTGTTTGTTTTAAATTTTATTGGAAATATTTTCAAATACAAACTACTTCGCAAAGAGAAATGGGCGGTTTTGGCCATACATTTATCTTTTATACTGATCTTGATAGGTGCTTTTGTAACCCGTTATGCAGGATTTGAAGGGGTAATGCCTATTCGAGAGGGAGAGGCTTCGTCAAAATTCTTATCAGAAAAAACCTATCTATCTGTGATGGTTGATGGTGAATTTCAAGGACAGGCCCTTAGAAAAGAACTCAAAAAAAAAGAGCTACTACTTTCGCATCACGTCAACAATGATTTTAGCATTAAGGACAATTTTAAAGGGACTGAATTTAAGATTGCCTATGTTGATTTTATGGAAAATGCTACCGAAGGACTAGTTCTTGACCCTGAAGGAGAGCGTTACCTTAAAATAGTAGAAGCCAGTGACGGTAATCGACATGATCACTACCTCAAAGCGGGAGATATCGCCAATATACACAACCTTTTATTTACGCTAGATAATCCGGTTGATGGTGCCATTAATATTGAAGTTGTGGAAGGTGAGTATTTCATTACCAGTCCTTTTGAGGGTTCATTTATGCGCATGGCCGACCAGTTTCAAGGCGAATTAACCTCAGAGGAAAGACAAGGATTAGAATTACGCTCTCTGTATTCTTTACCAAATTTCCAATTTGTGATCCCCGAACCTGTTTTGAGGGGAAAATTCGACATTGTTCAAGCAGAAGAAATACAGGCTAGTTCACGTCAAGATGCTTTACGCCTAGAAATATCCTCTGATGAAGAAAGTGAAATAGTTACTTTATTGGGAGGAAAAGGCTACAGTAATGATCCAAAAAAAGTATCCCTTAATGGTATGGACTTTTATTTGACCTATGGATCGCTTCAAATGGAACTTCCTTTTGAAATCAAACTCAAGGATTTTATTGCAGAAAGATACCCCGGAACAGAAAAGAGTTATGCTTCTTTCGAGAGTAAAGTAACCGTTCTTGGTAAAGAAGAATTCGATTATGATATCTATATGAACCATGTTTTGGATCATCATGGTTATCGTTTTTTCCAGTCCTCTTTTGATCCTGATGAAAAGGGAACAGTATTGTCCGTAAATCACGATTGGTGGGGAACCTATATTACCTATACGGGTTATATCCTTCTTTATTTAAGCATGATGGGGATATTTTTTATAGGCAAAACACGTTTCAAAAATTTAGCCAAAACACTAGATAAAATTAAAGCAAAGAAAGCGGCCCTGACGATGCTATTGCTTTTGAGCACTGGCTCGCTTTTTGGACAAGACCACCTTAGCCTTAATCGTTCAAAAATTAATTTTGATTCCATTGTTGTGGCCGATGCTTTTCCTGAAGCGCAAGCAGCAAAATTTGGCTCTTTAATCATTCAAGATTTGGGAGGGAGAATGAAACCTGCCAATACTTTTTCTTCTGAACTTTTGCGTAAGGTGAGTAAGAGTGACACCTACAATGGATTAAACTCCGATCAAGTTTTATTGTCTATATTGAACGGCCCAGCCATTTGGTACAATATTCCCATCATTCATTTAAAACGCGGAAACGACTCCATTCGCTCCATTGCAGGTGTCGATAAGAAGGCCAAATATGCGCCACTAATTTCTTTTTTTGATCAAGAAGGGAATTATAAAATTGCCACACAAATGGAAGAGGCCTATCGCGCTGCAATTCCCAATCAATTTAATAAAGACTTTATAGAAGTCGATAAACGAATCAATCTCTTGTATTCTGCCCTCGAAGGAAAGGTTTTACGCATCTTTCCTATTCCTGATGATGAAAACAACAAATGGGTATCGTTTCCCGAGTTGGAGGAAGCAAACTTTAAAGGCACAGATTCCCTCTATGTAAACAATGTTTTGCCCCTTTATTTTCGTTCCATGCGTTTGGGGAAAACAACCCAAGATTATAAAGAGGCCGACGAATTATTAGAGAGCCTAAAAGGGTTTCAGCAGCGTTTTGGAAGTGCTGTTATTCCAAACAAGGATAGGGTAGCAGCAGAAATAACTTACAATAAATACGATATTTTCAAGAAGCTGTTCAGTTGGTATCTCTATGTTGGTTTCTTCTTTTTTGTATTGTTGATAATACAAATATTTAAGGACAGCAAGGCAATACGCGCTGCCATTCTATTTTTTAAAGGAGCTGCTTTTTTGTTGTTTGCTCTGCATACTGCTGGCTTAGCTGCTCGATGGTTTATCTCTGGACACGCTCCATGGAGTGATGCCTATGAATCGATGATATATGTGGCATGGGCAACAGTATTATTTGGAATTCTTTTTGGACGAAAATCCAACTTGACCTTTGCCTCAACAACTTTTGTAGCCTCAATGATATTAATGATTGCCCACTGGAACTGGATGG
>CAJQKN010000006.1 GCA_905478905.1 uncultured Flavobacteriaceae bacterium
ACGTATGGCCATGAACGATGAAGAAACTGTTGCCTTGATTGCTGGTGGACATACCTTTGGAAAAACACACGGTGCTGGAGATCCTGCCCATGTTGGACCTGAGCCTGAAGGAGCGAGTATTGAACATCAAGGATTTGGTTGGATCAATAGCTTTGGCAGTGGAAAAGGTGGAGACACCATCACCAGTGGATTAGAAGGGGCTTGGACTCCTACTCCTACACAGTGGGATAACAGCTATTTTGAAACCCTTTTTGGATACGAATGGGAATTAACCCACAGTCCTGCTGGAGCACAACAGTGGGCACCAAAAGATGGAGCAGCTACCGATACTGTTCCAGACGCACACGATCCAAACAAAACACATGCGCCAATGATGGCGACAACTGATATCGCTTTGATCAAGGACCCTGCCTATTTGGAGATTTCCAAACGTTTTCTTGAAAACCCGGATCAATTGGCAGATGCCTTTGCACGTGCATGGTACAAACTTACCCACAGAGATATGGGACCCCTTTCCCGTTACCTAGGAAATGAAGTACCCAATGAAGCGTTAATTTGGCAAGATCCAGTCCCAGCTGTAGACCATGAGTTGGTTGATGCTGCTGATGTAGCTGCTTTAAAAACCACTGTTCTAGCAAGCGGGCTCAGTATAGCGCAATTGGTAGGAACAGCGTGGGCTTCGGCCTCAACTTTCAGAGGAACCGACAAAAGAGGTGGTGCAAATGGTGGCCGTATTCGTTTAGCTCCTCAAAAAGATTGGGCAGCTAATGATCCTTCACAATTGGCAACTGTTATTGCTGGATTAGAAAAAATACAGGCAGACTTTAACGCAGCTAATGGTGCAAAAAAGATTTCGATTGCTGATCTTATTGTACTAGCGGGCGATGCCGCTGTAGAAGCAGCAGCCAAGAAGGCCGGTAAAGACATTTCAATTCCTTTCCATGCAGGGAGAACAGACGCTACGCAAGAGAATACAGATGCTGATGCATTGGCTGTTCTTGAACCAAAAGCAGATGGATTTAGAAACTACCTTGCCGCTGGGAATGATCGTCATGGGGAAGAATTACTGCTAGACAAAGCGCATTTATTGAGTTTAACTGCTCCAGAAATGACGGTTTTGGTTGGCGGTTTACGAAGCCTTAACGCCAATAGCGGGGGTGTTTCACACGGTGTCTTTACAGATCGTCCTGAAACCTTATCCAACGATTTCTTTGTCAACCTCTATGACATGGACATTCAATGGATCCCAACCGATGAAGATAAAACCACATTTGAAGGAAAAGACCGTAGTTCTGGAAATGTGAAATGGTCTGGTACACGAGTAGATTTGATCTTTGGATCAAATTCGCAGTTACGTGCACTGGGTGAAGTTTATGCATGTGAAGACGCTAGCGATAAATTCGTTGACGACTTTGTAGCTGCATGGACAAAAGTAATGCACCTTGATCGCTTTGATTTAGCTTAATTCGAAGCGTTTTAATTTTTTTTAGATTAATTTTTACTTTAAATAATTCCCCCTAATGGGGAATTATTTTTTTACAGCCTTCCCGAAGAATCCAAGGAATATTACAGGCATTATTTGTAAGTTTGTAAGAATCGATTTTTCCATGGCCGTAAAAAAACCAACATCTCCTAAAGTGCCCAAGTTTAAAAAGGCTGATCCGCAAAAAAAGCGTTCCAGAGAAATCCTTTTTGGTGGGTTCTTAATTTTGGTTTCTCTCCTCCTTATGGTCGCTTTTACTTCCTACTTTTTTAGTTGGAAAATAGATCAGAGTGAATTGAACACCCTTGCAGATCGATCAACAGAAAGTGTAAACCTGTTGCGAAAACTTGGAGCGCAAGTAAGCCACTTCTTTATTTACAATGGAATTGGTATTGCTTCCTATATTTTTAGCTATCTCCTGCTGATCAGTGGTATGTTCCTCTTTTTTGACATTCAGAAGAAAACCTTGTTAAACCGTTGGTCGTGGGGCATATACTATATGCTTTTACTTCCTCTGGTAAGTGCGCGATTTACCGAAGTTTTTCCATTTCTAGGGGGGAAAGTAGGCTTTGAAATAACAGCCTTTATTGTGGATTATATCGGCGTCATTGGTTTGTGGTTCGTCATCTTTTTTATGGCACTGATTGCTTTGGTATTACACCTAAAGGTTACCCCAGAAAAAATCATTGCCCGCTTTCAGAAATATTTTATCAAAGAAGAAGTCATCGATGACCCTACCTCAAGTTTTGAAGAAGAAAGTAAGGCGTTTAGCTTGGTCAATGAGGAGGAAGAAAACCACGAAACTCCAAAAGAAAAGGAGGAAGAGGAGGATGAAATGGAAATTATTTCAGCCAGTGAGGAAACTAGTCATAGCCCCGAAGATGACATTCTAGATAAAGAAAAAATTGGATTAGCCATTGAAGTTAAAGCAGCAGAAGAAGAAGATGTCGTCGATACACTTTCCCAGTCCTTGGTAGAAAAATACGGTGCTTTTGATCCTACGTTAGAATTAAGTGGTTTCAAATTTCCCACCCTTGAATTATTAAAAGATTATGGTGGTTCTACCATTACTATTGATGAGGATGAACTAGAGGTCAACAAAAATAAAATCATTGAGACGCTTCGCAATTACAAAATTGAAATTGCCAAAATAAAAGCCAATATTGGTCCAACCGTTACCCTGTATGAAATTGTACCTGCTGCAGGAATACGGATTTCAAAGATTAAAAATTTAGAAGATGACATTGCCCTATCGCTCTCTGCCTTGGGCATTCGAATCATTGCCCCCATTCCGGGAAAAGGAACGATTGGTATAGAAGTCCCTAACCAAAAACCCAGTATAGTGTCCATGCGTTCGGTGATTGCTTCCCAACGTTTTCAACAAGCCGAGATGGAGCTTCCCATTGCTTTTGGAAAAACAATTAGCAACGAAACCTTTGTGGTCGATTTAGCAAAAATGCCGCATATGCTCATGGCAGGTGCTACTGGACAAGGTAAATCGGTAGGCTTAAATGCTGTTTTAACCTCTTTGCTTTATAAGAAGCATCCCGCTGAGGTAAAGTTTGTTTTGGTTGATCCAAAAAAGGTTGAACTGAATATCTACAATAAAATTGAACGTCATTACTTGGCGAAATTGCCCGACTCTGAAGATGCCATCATAACTGATAACACCAAAGTAATTCACACCCTAAATTCGTTGTGTATTGAAATGGACAATCGCTATGAATTGCTCAAAAATGCCATGTGCCGCAACATTAAAGAGTACAATGCCAAATTTAAAGCACGTAAACTTAATCCAGATGAAGGACATGCCTTCTTGCCCTATATTGTCTTGGTTGTTGATGAGTTTGCCGACCTAATCATGACAGCGGGAAAAGAAGTAGAAACCCCCATCGCACGCTTAGCGCAATTGGCACGTGCAATTGGAATTCATTTAATTATCGCTACCCAACGCCCATCGGTCAATGTAATTACGGGAATCATTAAAGCTAACTTCCCTGCCCGTATTGCTTTTAGGGTCACCTCAAAAATTGACTCCCGAACGATTCTAGATAGCGGTGGTGCAGATCAACTGATTGGACGTGGTGACATGCTCTATACCCAAGGAAACGATTTAACCCGTATTCAATGTGCCTTTGTAGATACCCCAGAAGTTGAAGAAATTGTTGGCTATATTGGAAGTCAAAAAGCCTATCCACAAGCCCATTTATTGCCTGAATTTATAGGGGAAGAAAGCAGTGCCTTGGATATCGACATAAGCGACCGAGATGCCTTATTCCGAGAAGCAGCAGAAGTCATTGTTACCGCACAGCAAGGATCAGCCTCCCTGCTTCAGCGCAAATTAAAATTGGGCTACAACAGAGCTGGGAGAATTATTGATCAAATGGAGGCCGCAGGAATTGTTGGCCCATTTGAAGGAAGTAAAGCCCGCCAAGTTCTAGTACCAGATTTGACAAGCTTGGAACAGTTTTTGAATAACGAAGAATAGAATCTACTTGAATGAAAAATACGCTTATCCTTTTTTTACTTCTGTCAAATCTGTGTTTTGCTCAAAGCTATGAGCAAGCAAAAAACTTGTTGGATCGCGTTTCTGCGCAAATGAAAAGCAAGGAAAATATTCGTTTCGGATTTAGCTATGTACTCGAAAATAAGAAAGAACAAATTCGTCAAGAAATGGAAGGAAATGTAACCCTTTCGGGAGATCGTTATAGTTTAAATTTTCTTGAGGCAGAGCAACTTTTTGACGGAAATAAAATCTATACCATTGTCCCAGAAAATGAAGAAATAACCATCAGTGACCCCGAAGATGAGGATGATGTTAGCGTAAACCCCTCAAAGCTTTTAAGCTTTTATGAGTCGGGTTATGGCTACGAATGGGACATTCAACAACGCGTTATGGGGAAAAAGATTCAGTTCATCAAACTCCTGCCCATAGACGATACCTCCGAAGTTAGCTACTTACTCTTAGGAATAGATGTCGATCGTCTTGAGGTATATCGTTTAATAGAAGTTGGCGCAAACGGAACAATGACTACCTTAACGCTCAATAACCAAGAATCAAATATTGTTTTACCAGCAGATTATTTTGTGTTCGATCAGAATAAATACCCAAACTATTATATTAATGAGTAGTTGAATGAAAATATTAGATCGCTACATTTTAACGTCTTATTTATCGCGCCTAGCCAGTGTGTTTTTAATTCTTATGTTGATTTTCATCATTCAAACCTTTTGGTTGTTTATCGATGAATTTGCTGGTAAAGGAATTGATGCAGAAATTATTTTTAAATTTTTACTGTACTACTCGCCTAAATTATATCCTTTGGTTTTACCCCTTTCTGTTCTCCTGGCCTCCATAATGACCTATGGTGACTTTGCGGAGAATTATGAATTTGCTGCAATGAAATCAACAGGTATATCGCTCCAAAGAGCATTGTTGGGACTCATTGTTTTTCATTTTTTTTTGGGTATTGGTAGTTATTATTTTTCCAATCATGTTATCCCCTATGGTGAATTTAAATACTTCAACCTTAGACGTAATATGGCAAAACTAAAACCTGCCCTTGCCATTACCGAGGGGATTTTTAATGATTTGGGGGCAATGAATATAAAAGTTGAGCGCAAATATGGCGAGAACAATCGTTTTCTAGAAAACATCATCATTCATGAAAAAACTCCAGATAATAAAAACCGCATTGTCATTAAAGCCGAACGGGGGGAATTGAAAAGCGCAAAAATTGGTCAACAATTACAATTGGTGCTGTTCGATGGAAATCGCTATGAAGAAGTACAAACCAAAACTCCTGAAGAGCAACGAAAAGCACCACATGCAAAAGTTTCTTTCAAAGAATACATCATGAATATTGACTTATCTCAGTTCAACAATGTTGACTTGGGAGAAGAAAAATACACAAGCACTTATCGTATGCAAAAGGTCACAGAATTGATTGAAAGTATTGATTCGCTTGAAATAAAATTTAAGGAGCAACGAGAAATTTATGCCAATAATTTCATTAAATCAAATGCATACGACAACATCAAAAGTTTAAAAAACCCGATTGTATTGGATGCTGACAGTATTGTGCCAGATTCCATATTCGCCCAATACAGCAATCCGTTAAAATTCATTGGGGGAAAATTATCGACTCGCCACTCCCAAGTAATTCAATCAGCCGAATCTAATTTGCTGAGCCTTATGCGAAATCTAGATACAAAGAAAAGGCTCTTCTTTATTGATCAAAAACGGATTAATCTACACAAGAACACTTATCACGAAAAATTCACCCTTGGTTTCAGTGTTTTTTTTCTCTTTTTGATTGGCGCATCTATTGGAGCTATTATTCGAAAAGGAGGCCTAGGTCTCCCCATGGTGTTGGCCATCATTATCTTCTTGACCTATCACTATATTGGATTATTTGGACGGAACGCATCCGAAGACAATAGCCTCACCCCCTTTCTGGGTAGTTGGCTATCGCTTTTGATCATTGCTCCTTTGGCGCTCTATTTCACCAAACGTGCTTCTACAGACAAGGGCTTGGTCAATTATGACTATGTGGTTGTTGGCTTACAAAACTTTATTAGCTCAATAAAGAACACTACTTTAGCAGTCAGAAATAAGCTATGGGAAAAAATAAATTAGATTCGATAGAAGATGCCATTTCAGCCATAAAAAATGGTGAGGTCATTATTGTTGTTGACGATGACAATCGAGAAAATGAAGGAGATTTTATCACTGCTGCTGAAAACATTACTCCTGAGATCATTAACTTCATGGCCAAAGAAGGACGAGGGCTTATATGTACACCCTTGACCGAAAAACGTTGCAATGAATTACAGTTAAATCGGATGGTATCCAACAATACAGACCCAATGGAGACCGCCTTTACTGTTTCCATAGATTTAAAAGGGAATGGGGTAACCACTGGAATATCTGCTGGTGATCGAGCTTTAACCGTCTTGGCATTGACCGATGAAAAAACGCAGCCACATCATTTAAGCCGACCTGGACATATTTTTCCTTTGATCGCTAAAGAAGGTGGAGTGCTTCGCCGAACAGGACATACCGAAGCTGCTATTGATTTTGCACGATTAGCTGGGAAAAAGCCAGCTGGTGTGATTGTAGAAATAATGAATGAAGACGGGACCATGGCCCGCCTTCCAGAATTAATGAAAGTTGCGCAGAAATTTGATTTAAAACTGGTTTCGATTGAAGACTTGGTTGCCTACAGAATGCAGCACGACAGTTTGATTTTAAAACGAGAGGATACCGAAATAAAAACACGTTTTGGAGACTTTAGACTTCGAGCCTTTCAACAAACGACAAATAATCAAGTGCATATTGCCTTGACCAAAGGAGCTTGGGAATTGAATGAACCAGTACTAACACGCATCAACTCCTCCCAGTTCAGCAACGACCTTTTGGGCATGCTCACTGGATCCAATGACAAAGGGCTTGAAGAAACTTTTAATTTAATAAATGCTGAAGGAAAAGGGGCAATTCTCTTCATCAACCAGCAGCAACAGTCAGAAAATTTGCTGGCAAGAATTAAGGAGCTCAAGCAATTTACGGAAAAGAGTAAAGGGATTCCTAAAGCTCCACCTTTAAAAATGGACGCAAAAGACTTTGGAATAGGTGCGCAAATTTTACATGAATTGCATATCAAAAAATTGAAAGTAATTACGAATTCTTCCCAAGGACCTCGTGTAGGGATTACAGGCTATGGACTTGAGATAGTGGAATACGTAAACTACTAAAAAAACCACAATTTGATTGACATTGCAGTGACCATAACGATCATTGCTATTTTGATGACTCCCTCTCCTTTATCTACCGACCAGCGACTGGACCACCAAGCACCTAGCGAAGAACCTGCGGCTAGAACTAAACCCAATCCCCAATCTACTGCATCATTCCATGCAAACAGAGCCAAGGCACCCAACGTATAAATAAAGACCAAGACCACTTTGGTCGCATTGGTTTTAATCAGCGACAAACGATTGACATTGTTTAAAAAAAGCATGATGATGAAGCCAATCCCCGCATTGATAAACCCTCCATAAATACCAATAAAGAAAAAACCAATAATGGCGTACACAAGATATTTCCCTGTTAAGCGTTCAGGAAGACTTGTATCATTTGTTTTGGGTTTAAGTACAATAATGGCTACCACAATAAGCATGATAATCGCCAGAATTCGATTAAAAAGATCCCCTCGGATATCCATTGCTATTTGTGCCCCAATCAATGATCCAAAAAAAGCAGCTATCCCCAAATAGACATTGAATGGGTAGGTAGAAACTCCTTTCGATCGATAACCTGCAGTCCCCACCAAGGCTTGGATGACAATCCCTATTCTATTGGTTCCATTGGCTACATGGGGAGGTAATCCCATAAAAATAAATACTGGTAAAGTAAGTAACGAGCCTCCACCTGCTAAGGTATTGATGATCCCCGCAGCTAAACCTGCAAGCAATAAAATACCATAACGAATTAGATCATCCATGGGAAAAAGATTGGAACGAAATTAAGGATATCGTTTTTAAAAAAAAGCTTTCTTTCTTCAAATAAGCTATGTATATTTGCAACCGCATTGGAGAAATGGCAGAGTGGTCGAATGCGGCAGTCTTGAAAACTGTTGAGGGTCACACCTCCGGGGGTTCGAATCCCTCTTTCTCCGCAACAATAATCCCTAGAATATTTTAAATCAATACTTTAGGGATTTTTTATTTTTTTATTGTACGGTATTTGTACGGTAACAATATTTTAAACCCTAAAAACTTTTCTTCCTGTCT
>CAJQKN010000007.1 GCA_905478905.1 uncultured Flavobacteriaceae bacterium
GTTCAAGGTATTCGAAATTCATATTGGCAAGAAATTGCCTTTGGTGATGGTTTCGATGTTGTTCCAGACAAAGATGATTCACGCTATGGCTATGCCATGAGTCAGCAGGGAGTTGTTTCGCGCTATGACTGGAAAACGGGGAATAATTATCTTGTTCGACCTACACATCCAGATCCAGATACTCGTTTGCGCTTTAATTGGAATGCAGCCATTGGGCAAGATCCTTTTGACAACAGTACTGTTTATTTTGGAAGTCAATTTGTCCATAAAAGTACCGATAAAGGCCTGACGTGGGAAGTCATTTCCCCCGATTTAACCACCAATGATCCTGAAAAACTAAAGCAAAGTGAAAGTGGTGGACTCACGCTAGACGCCACAGGAGCAGAAAACCACTGTACCCTTTTGGTAATCGAACCTTCCCCTTTGGAAAAAGACATGCTATGGGTTGCTTCAGATGACGGTCGTGTACACTTTACCCAAAATGCTGGTGAATCTTGGAATGAGGTCACTAAAAACCTGAAGGGATTACCTGCAGGAAGTTGGATTACCCAAATAAAAGCATCCAATAAAAATAAAGGAGAAGCATTGTTGGTAGCAAACGACTATCGTCGTTTCAATTATACACCCTATGCTTATAGAACAACCAACTACGGGAAAAGCTGGCAGCGAATTGTCGATCAGTCCGATGTTCAAAGTTATGCCCTTTGTATTGTGGAAGATCCTGAAACAGCAAACCTATTGTTTTTAGGAACCGACGATGGTTTGTATTATTCCATGAATGCTGGAGAGAAATGGCAAAAGATGGATCCAAAAGTATTCCCAACAGTTTCAACCAAAGATTTGATCATACATCCAAGAGAACACGATTTAGTTATTGGAACCTTTGGTCGAGCAGCATGGGTGTTGGATGATATTCGTCCCATGCGAGACATCGCAAAAGCCAATGCCATACTTGAGAAAAAGGTGCATATTTTTACTCCTCCTACAGCCTATTTGGCTGCCTATCAGCAACCAACAGGTTCTCGCTTTGGCGCTGATGCTATGTACCATGGAGAGAACAGAGCATATGGAGCAATGATTAGCTATTTCTATTCACCTTCAGAAAAAGAAGAAGTTAAAGAAGAGAAGGAAGAAGATAAAAAAGAAGCCAAAGCCGACTCCTTACTTTTGAAAATTTATGATGGAGATCGCTTAATTCGTACACTAACCCGCAAGGCCCCAAAGGAAAAAGGCCTCCACCGCTGGTACTGGAATATGGACGAAAAAGGAGTAAATCGTCCAAGTAGAAATATCCGAAATTCAAAAAGGGAACCTTCTGGCGTAGGTGTTAAGCCAGGTGTATACCGTGCTGAACTTAGTTTTGGCGAGCAGTCCAATTCGGTTTCTATTGAAGTAAAGTCCGATCCACGAATAAAGGTTTCCCAAGCAAGCATTGATCAACAATATGCTGCGTCAAAGCAATTGGAAGGCTATATGGCTGCCTCGGCAGCTGCAGTGAAACAATTGGTTACATCCCAAGGAGTATTAAAAGATTATCAAAAGAGAATCAAACAACAAGATTCTGTGAAACACAAAGATTTGTTGAAGAAATGTAGCGAGGCTTCCAAAGAGATGAGCAAATTAATTGATCTCTTTTTGGGGAAAGAAGATAAGCGACAAGGAATTGTTCGAAATCCTGAAAGCACAGTTATGACCCGTATTTCCACTGCAAGACGCTATGTCGCTAGTCGTCCACAAGGAATTACTTCTACCGAGAAAACACTATTGAAGCATGCTGAAAACGAAACAAAGCTTGGCTTGGATAAGGTAAATCAATTTTACAAAGATAGCTGGGAGGGGTTGCAAGCTGAAATCGAAGCAATTTCACTTTCAAGCTTTAAACCGATTGAGTATTTCGAATTGAAAAATTAATTATAGTTCATCGAGGAGTTGCTCAAGGGCGATTCCTCGTGAGCCTTTAATTAATATAGTAGACTCTTGTATTGGATTATTTTGTAGGTGTTTTTTTAAAGCAACTGTAGTAGTGAAATAGTGCAATCCATCTTCTTTAGTTGTAGAAGAAAACAACGGTCCAACCAAGATGATTTCATTAAAATTAGCTGCTTTAACTAGCCTCACAATGGACTGATGTTCTGCTGCAGCATAATCACCAAGTTCGAGCATGTCTCCCAAGATTACGGTCTTATGTAGCGCCTTTTGGGATGCAAATGCATTTATGGCGGCTTTCATGCTTGTTGGGTTGGCGTTGTAGGCATCCAATAGAATCCTATTCTTCTCGGTTTTTGTCCATTGTGATCGATTGTTTGCGGGTAAATAAGCTTCAATCCCCTGTTTGATTTTTTCAATAGAAAGTGAAAAAATCATTCCTAGACTAATTGCAGCATTTATATTGTCGAAATTATAAGAACCTGTTAGTTGACTCTTTATGGTCACACCTTCAAAAAGAGCAGTACAGTAAGCGTTTGTATCGAGAGCATTCTCTATTTGATAGTGATTGTCTTTCTTTGAACCAAATAAGATGTTGTCTAGCCCTTTGCTTTGTTGAAGTTGCAAAGAATCATTTCCGTTTATCAGGGCTTTTCCTTTTCTTTCTCTCAAGAAATCATAGAGTTCACTTTTTCCTTTTATTACTCCTTCAATTCCACCAAAACCTTCCAAATGCGCTTTGCCAAAATTGGTAATATAACCCATGGTTGGTTGGGCGAGTTCACTCAAGAATGCGATTTCTTTTTGATGATTTGCTCCCATTTCAATGAGGGCAATTTGTGTGTCATTATTGATGCCGAGGAGGGTGAGGGGAACACCGATGTGGTTGTTTAAATTTCCTTTTGTAGCATGAACTCTGTACTGTTGAGAAAGTACGCTGTATATAAGTTCTTTGGAAGTTGTTTTTCCGTTTGATCCAGTTAGACCAATGACTGGAATATCAAATTGTTTTCGATGATAGCTAGCCAATGCTTGTAAGCAGGCGAGACTATCGTTAACATGAATGGCATTCTCTGCCTTTGGCTGATAATCGAGATCGTCGAATATGACAAAGGATGCACCAGCCTCAATGGCCTTTTGGGCAAATACATTTCCATTAAAATTTTCTCCTTTGAGGCAAAAAAACAGCGCTCCTTTCTTTAGTGTTCTAGTGTCTGTAGAAAAGCCATTGCTTTTTAAAAAGTGGGAATGTAATTCAGGAATCGTCATGTTGTAAAAAGGGCTATCTGAAAAGGGATAAAAGCGATCATTCTAAACTCGTTTCAGCATCTTAAATGACTGTTTTCAATAGTCGAGAATCTGAAACCAATTCAGATTGACGTAAATATAATTTTAGACAGTTCCTTTAATGTTTTTCTTAGCCTTTTCTCTTGTGTCGGGCTGTCTTTTTGCTTTTGCTTTTTGATCCTAATCGTGTCATAGCACATCTAAAGCCAATATAGTCTGTTGCAATGTATTGAGGTAAATAACGTCGCTGTGCAGGGTCTAGCCAATATGCACGGTCTTTCCAAGATCCTCCTTTGAACACACGTACTTCGTCGGTAATTAACGAGGTTCGTTTAGGCGACTTATCTTTTGATCTGACTTTATTGCCGTTTTCGTCTAGAGTTACTTTAGGATGCGTTGGAGCATCATACATTTTGGTGGTTTCAGGTCGACCATTTCCTGGCCCATCTCCATTCTGTACATCCGCAAATAAGCGAGTAGATTCTATGTCACCATCACGAAAGTTTCTATTGTCACTCTCAGAGAAATTTTGACGTAAAAAAGTTTCTTCCTCGTCAATGGCTATCTTTTCTAGTTGTCCCGGTAAACGTTTTAGTAAAACCTTTCCGTTGGGTAGGGTGTCATAGACCAATTGATCTGGTGAGATAACTTGTGCTTTTCCGTCTTCTCCAATAACTTCTTTTAGGTAAACGTTTCCACGGTAGTAGTTAAAGTCATTTGCCTCGTCGTCAACAATTGGGCGATATACATCGGCAACCCATTCGGCAACGTTTCCAGCCATATCATAGATACCAAAGTCATTTGGTGGGTAAGATTTCACCTGTATGGTAATATCAGCTCCATCGTCAGACCATCCAGCAATTCCACCATAATCTCCTTTTCCAAGTTTGAAGTTGGCCAATTGATCTCCTTCAGATCTTCTATCAACAGAACGTGTATATTCTCCAGACCAGGGGTATTTTTTCTTTCCTCTGTAGGCATTGTATTCACGCTCTCCCCCCAGGGCTAGTGCTGCATATTCCCATTCGGTTTCGGTGGGGAGTCTGTAGGCGGGTAATAATAATCCACTATCTACACCTGCGTATACATTCACTTCTGTGGTGTCTCTTTTTTGACGTCCATTTTTTCCAACCAGACTATCAATTTTTCCACCATAGGTTGTTTCGGGAACTTTAAGGTATGAACTGGTACTGAATGTGCTGTTGGCATCTACTTCAGTGTAGCGTACATCTTTTTCGATGTATGCTTCTCTCTCTAAAATGAATTCATTCACACGATCTGTCCGCCATTCTGCAAATTGAACAGCTTGCAACCAGTTTACTCCAACAACTGGATATTCTGCATAGGCTGGGTGACGTAAATAATTTGTGGTTAGTTCTTCAACATAGCCCAATTGGTTTCTCCAAACCAATGTATCTGGGACAGCTCCTTCATAAATTTGCTTGTATTGAAGGTTGTCTTGTGGAAAAACTAGTTTTAACCAATCCAAGAATTCAAGATACATGAGGTTGGTAACCTCTGTTTCGTCTATGTAGAAGGACATAACGTGCTGACGGGTTGGTGTATTGTTCCAGTCGTGCATTACATCATCCTGTACTTGTCCTTTTGTAAAGGTTCCTCCTTCTACAAAAACAAGTCCGGGTCCGGTTTCTTGATCCTCAAAATCAACATTATACTGAAAACCACCTTTTTTAGAGTTAATACTCCAGCCAGTGGCTCTAGACTGATTGTTTTTCCCGCAAGAAGAAAAAATCATTGACCCAAGGGCAATAAAAAGCGTACATTTTGAAATAAACTTCACGTTCATATTAGTTTTTTTATCGACTAAACTGCTACTCTTAAGCTGCAATATACAATTTATTGTACAGTGGTAATCACAATTATTTCCACCAATACAAATCTATAACGCAAAAATAATGCATTTATTGCAGGAAATAATGAAGCAATCAAAATGTTTTATAAAAGGCAAGAAAATTAAAATCCATACGTTATATAAAATGAATTAAATATTATTTTTTGAAGAAACTCTTCAGCTATATTGCCCTTTTAGCGATGCTGCTAGGATCTAAGGTGTTTGCGCAAAGCCAAAGTCGCGTGATCACAACAGGTGTCCCTTTTTTATTGATTACGCCAGATGCACGTTCAGCTGGAATGGGGGAGTTAGGAGTTGCTACTTCGGCAGATGTTTTTTCGCAACAATGGAACCCAGCTAAATATGTTTTTGCCCAAGAAAATCAGGCAATTGGGGTGAGTTATACCCCCTATTTAAGTAAGCTTGTAGATGATATTTTTCTTGCGAATTTGACCTTCTTCACCAAAAACACCGACAGGAGTGCTTGGGGAGCAAGTTTGAAATACTTTAGTTTAGGAGATATTCAATTCAATGATCTGATTGGAAACACCATTGTTCAACAAGGAATTGAACGACCCAACGAACTCACCTTAGACCTTTCTTATGGTTTATTGCTCAACAAGAAATTTTCAATGGCTGTAGCTGCACGCTATATTCGTTCGGACTTAAAGCTCTCTAGTGATGCAGATGCAACTCCCGCAAGTAGTATTGGAATTGATATTGCCGCCTTTTATCAAGGAGAATATTTTGATATGGGGACTAACAAAGCCAGTATGCGATATGGGATTAATGTGTCCAATATTGGTCCGCGATTAAAATATGATGAAGGCGGACAAAAAAACTTCATACCAACCAATCTCAGACTTGGAGCTGGAATGAATTTGGATTTAGGAGCTAGTAATATAGTCCATTTTAACTTAGAATTGAATAAACTTTTGGTGCCCTCTCCTGTTGAGGTGGGCCAACAAAATGGTGTAACGCTCTACGAACAACCAGACATCAGTTTTTTGAATGGAATTATCAAGTCGTTCAGTGATGCGCCAAATGGTTTTAGCGAAGAATTGAAAGAAATCACTTGGGCAACAGGTGTTGAATATGTTTTTCAAGATGTTTTTGCCCTTCGAACGGGTTATTTTAATGAAAGTTTGGAAAAAGGATCGCGCCGCTTTTTAACCTTGGGAGCAGGTTTTCAACTTGATTTTGCAACAATAGATATCTCCTATTTATTTTCGACCTCCAGGATACGGAATCCTTTGGAAAATACCCTTCGTTTTTCACTCACGTTTAACTTGATCAATTCAGTTCTCGAAACAACAGAATAAGAAGAAAGTTCTCAAATGTTGTTTTTATGACATTAGACTGAAGTTATGTGTCTCTGAGATGCTAATATTTTCCGTAAAAAGTGGTATTTTTGACCAAATAATAAATCTAAAATCTTTTTTTTCCGCATGAAAAAAATCACCAAACAAACCTATATCGATTGGTACAAAGACATGCTCTTTTGGCGAAAGTTTGAAGACAAGTTAGCCGCTGTATACATCCAGCAGAAAGTACGTGGGTTCCTTCACTTATACAATGGTCAAGAGGCTATTTTAGCCGGTGCTTTACACGCCATTGAATTGGGGAAAGATCGTATGATCACCGCCTACCGAAATCACGTACAGCCCATTGGAATGGGGGTTGATCCTCGAAGAGTAATGGCGGAATTATACGGGAAAGCTACAGGAACTTCCAATGGATTGGGTGGTTCAATGCACATATTTTCAAAAGAACATCGTTTTCATGGTGGTCATGGTATTGTAGGGGGCCAAATCCCTTTAGGAGCTGGAATGGCTTTTGGTGATAAATACCACAACACTGGTGCAGTTACCCTTTGTTTTATGGGAGATGGAGCAGTTAGACAAGGTTCATTACATGAAACACTTAATTTGGCAACACTTTGGGAACTACCCGTGGTGTTTGTTGTTGAAAATAATGGATATGCCATGGGAACCTCTGTCGCTCGAACAGCCTCCCATCAAGAGATATGGAAATTAGGTCTTGGCTATGAAATGCCTTGTGGCCCTGTTGATGGAATGGATCCAGTAGCTGTGGCCAAAGCCCTAGATAAAGCCATAAAACATGCACGCGACGGAAAGGGGCCATCGTTTTTAGAAATGAAAACCTATCGTTATCGTGGGCATTCAATGTCAGATGCACAACATTATCGAACCAAATCGGAAGTCGAAGAGTACCGCAAAATAGATCCTATTACGCAAGTAAAAGATATAATTTTAGAGAAAAAATATTTATCGGAAGACGAGTTAGCAACCATTGATGCTGATATTAAGGCAAGAGTTCTGGAATGTGAAAAATTCGCAGAGGAGTCTCCCTATCCAGAAAAATCAGTGATGTATGATGCTGTTTACGAAGAGCCCAACTACCCATTTTTAAAACATAAATTAAGTTAGTCATGGCAGAAGTCATTAACATGCCTCGTTTGAGTGATACCATGGAGGAAGGAACCGTTGCCACTTGGTTTAAAAAGGTAGGCGATACGGTAAAAGAAGGAGATATTTTAGCAGAAATTGAAACGGATAAAGCGACGATGGAATTTGAAGCTTTTTACGAAGGAGAATTGTTGCATATTGGAATAGGAGAAGGACAAACCGCTCCTGTAGATAGCTTGCTTGCTATTATAGGTAAAAAAGGAGAGGATATTTCAGCTCACCTCGCTGGGACAGCTGCTCCTACAACTGAAGAAGTTAGCGCTCCTGCTGCTGTAGCAGCTCCAGCTGCTTCCGAAACATCGACTCCAGTACTTCCAGATAATGTAAAAATCATTACCATGCCTCGTTTAAGCGATACCATGGAAGAAGGAACTGTGGCGAGTTGGCTCAAAAAAGTAGGAGATACTGTAAGCGAAGGGGATATTCTTGCTGAAATTGAAACGGATAAGGCAACGATGGAATTTGAAGCCTTTGACAATGGAACTCTTTTGTACATAGGAATTCAAGAAGGCGAATCGGCCCCTGTAGACAGTGTTTTAGCCATTATAGGTGATAAAGATGCAGACGTAGATCAGGCAGTAGCCGCTGCTTCGTCTAAGGTTTCAGCACCCACCAAAGCGGTCGAACAAGTAGAAAGTGCTCCTGTAGCACCCGCTCCAGAAGTAGCGGCAGTAACAAATTCTGTTGCTGTAGCTGTTCCCGTTCAAAACACCAATGGGCGAGTAATTGCCTCTCCTTTGGCCAAACGTTTGGCTGAAGAACGAGGAATTCAACTAGCAACTGTTCAAGGGTCTGGCGATGGTGGACGCATCATTAAACGCGATATAGAAAATTATCAGGCCACGGCCAGTGTTGCTTTTGCTGCACCTCAAGGAATTGAATCTGTAGAGGAAATAGCCAATAGCCAGATGCGTAAAACAATCGCCAAGCGATTGGGAGCCTCCAAGTTTACTGCGCCTCATTATTATCTTGGTGTTGAATTTGATATGGAAAATGCAATGGCGTTCCGCAGTCAATACAATGCTATTCCAGACACAAAAATATCATTCAACGATATAGTGGTTAAAGCAACCGCGCTAGCGCTTAAACAACATCCACAAGTCAACTCTCGTTGGTATGATGATAAAATTGTGAAGCATCACCATGTTCATATGGGAGTTGCTGTAGCAGTAGAGGATGGTTTGGTTGTTCCAGTAGTTAAATTTGCTGATGAATTAGCCTTACCGCAGATTGGAGCTCAGGTTCGTGATTTTGCTGGCAGAGCTAGAGATAAAAAACTCACTCCAGCCGAAATGGATGGGAGCACGTTTACAATTTCAAATTTGGGTATGTTTGGGATTGAGACATTTACATCAATAATTAATCAACCAAATTCAGCAATATTATCTGTTGGAGCTATAGTCGAGAAGCCGGTAGTGAAAAACGGACAAATCGTGGTGGGCCACACCATGAAATTGACCCTTGCATGTGATCACCGTTCGGTAGATGGTGCAACGGGCTCTTTGTTTTTACAAACCTTGAAATCATATATTGAAAATCCAATTACAATGTTGGTTTAATTCAATTTGATTAAATGATTGAGACTGCATGAAAAGGTTTTTTAAGCTAAACTGGTTTCAGCTTTCTAAAACAAAAAAACAGTCATTTGAGATGTTGAAATTGATTTAGAATGATAGCTTTTATACTTTTTCAGACAGTCTCATTTAACTTTAAATAAAAAAAGTGAAAACAATCTTGATTACAGGCGCAGGAAAAGGCATTGGCCTAGAAACAGCTAAGTTAGCAGTTGATGAAGGTCACAGTGTTATTGCTATTTCTCGAAACATAAGCGCCTTGGAAGCAATAGAGGGCATTCGGGCCTATTCGGTAGATTTGTCTTCTGAAGAGGCTATTCAGGGATTTGTGCAGAAAATCACCAACCTAAAGATAGATGTGTTGATCAATAATGCTGGTTTATTGACGAATACACCTGTAGGAGAAAGTAGTTTTGCTCTTTTTGAAAAAATATATAAGGTCAATGTTTTTGGCTTGGCAGAATTAACACGTCAGTTACTGCCACAAATTTCCTCCAGTGGGCATGTTGTGAATATAAGCAGCATGGGAGGAATCCAAGGCAGTTCTAAATTTGCTGGTTTGTCTATTTATTCTAGTAGTAAAGGCGCTGTAATTACTTTGACGGAGCTATGGGCAGAAGAATTTAAAGCAACTGGACCAAAATTTAATGCGTTGGCTTTGGGAGCCGTCCAAACGCAAATGCTTGCGGAGGCCTTTCCGGGCTTCGAAGCTCCTATTACGGCTGCAGGTTTCGCTCCTTATTTGCTCAATTTTGGACTAACAGGACATCAGTATTACAATGGCAAAACACTGCAGGTTTCTTCCAGCACGCCCTAGCTAATTTGTGTCATGCAGTTTTTTAACTTTATTCCTGATACCGCCCAAGATAAAATCAATTCCCTTTTGAAGGAATATCCTATAGATATTAAGGTTGTGGGAAAGCGTAAAACCAAGCATGGCGATTTTAGAAAGCTCCCCTCGGGACGGGTTCAAATAACGCTCAATGAGCAGCAAAACCCCTACCGTTTTCTGATTACGCTATTGCATGAAGTGGGGCACCATATAGCTTTTATCAATCATGGATTTCGGATTCGGTCACATGGGAAGGAATGGAAAAATTGTTTTAGAAGTGTAAGCGTTCCATTTTTAGTAGAAGAAATATTTCCCCAACCTTTACTTGCTGTTTTTGCTCAACACTTGAAAAACCCCAAAGCCAGTAGTGATACTGATCAACAACTAGGACTTGCATTAAGAGTTTACGACCCACCCACCCATAAAAAAGCTATCTTTGAACTTGCAGAGGGCATTAATTTTAGTTTAGATAATGGGCGTGTATTTCAAAAAGGAACCCAACGCCGAAAGCGTTTCGAGTGTCTTGAGATTAAAACTGGAAAAACCTATCTTTTCCAACCCAACGCAGAGGTAATTCAAATGGATTGAGGATGATTGAAACGAAGAATAATTTTGCATTAATTATGGCTGGGGGCATAGGAAGTCGTTTTTGGCCAAGCAGTAGATCGTCCTTTCCTAAACAATTTTTGGACCTCACTGGCGAGGGAAGAACCTTACTCCAGCAAACCTTTGAACGATTGGAAGGAATTATTCCTGTGGATCAAATCTATATTTTGACCAATGACCGATACAAATCGTTGGTCAAAGAGCAATTGCCAGAAATTGTCACAGCCCAAATTATTTGCGAGCCATCAATGCGTAATACAGCCCCTTGTTTGTTATTTGCAAGCTTGAAAATTCATAGTAAAAATCCAAACGCATGCACTGTTGTTCTTCCGAGTGATCATTTCATTTCAGATTTATCTTTGTTCAAAGAGGATGTGCTAAATGCCCTGTCACATGTTTCAAAGCATAACGAATTGCTCACCTTTGGAATTTCTCCAACCACACCTCACACGGGCTATGGCTATTTAGAGGTTGAGGATAAGGGGAAGGCCTTTTCCTCCATCACTGCGTTTACAGAAAAACCATCAAAGGAAAATGCGATTACTTTTATAGAGAACGGAAACTATTTTTGGAATTCGGGTATTTTTGTATGGTCTGTTGAAACTTTATTGGATGCTTTTAACACTTTTCAACCAGATATGTTTTCTCTTTTTCAGGCAGGAGTTTCCACATTTGACACCGAAGAAGAGCAACTTTTTTTGGCTGCGGAATACCAAAAAGCAGAAAATATTTCGATTGATTATGCCATTTTAGAAAAGGCACAAAATATTTCTATGATTAAGGCAAGCTTTTCTTGGAATGACCTTGGCACTTGGACTTCATTGTACAGTCAGTTAACAAAAGGCGAAAAAGAGAACGTTGCGGTTAATGCCAAAATAATAGCAGAGGAGTCGACAGGCAATATGGTTTACACCTCAAAAGAAAAGCTGATTGTAATTAAAGGTTTGGAGGATTTTGTCATTGTTGACCAAGAAGATGTTTTGTTGATCTGTCCCAAAGGAGACGATCAAAGTATTAAGCAACTGCGCAATAAGGCAAACGATTCGGGAGACGATTCACTGGTTTAACTATTCGCTCTCTTCCAAATATACTTTTCGTACTTTTTTGAATAACTCGGAAGAATAGACAAAGTTGGTTACTGCTTCATTGTCGGTTTTAAAGATTTCTTTGTTACTCCCTTCCCATTTTTTTTCTCCATCTTTTAAAAAAATTATCTTTTCTCCAATCTCCATTACAGAGTTCATGTCGTGGCTATTGATTACCGTTGTAATTTTATATTCTTTGGTAATTTCTTGAATGAGATTATCGATTAAGATGGCTGTTTTTGGATCAAGTCCAGAGTTGGGTTCGTCACAAAATAGATAATTTGGATTCATCACAATCGCTCTTGCAATGGCAACTCGCTTTTGCATTCCTCCTGAGATCTCAGAAGGGAGTTTGCTGTTTGCGTCGATCAGGTTGACCCGTTTAATGGCAATGTTTGCACGATCTCTAATTTCATCGGCTGGCGCCTCTGTAAACATTTGCATTGGAAACATTACATTTTCTTCAACGGTCATAGAATCAAACAAGGCACTTCCTTGAAAAACCATCCCCATGTCCTGACGCAACAATGAGCGCTCTTCCTCTGTCATGCTTGAAATTGGCTTCTTGTCGTAGGATATTTCTCCTTCGCTAGCCTGATGAAGTCCCAAAATACACTTTAAAAAAACAGTTTTCCCGGAACCACTTTGACCTATGATAAGGTTGGTTTTTCCCTGTTCAAAAACAGTGGAAATTCCTTTCAAAACCTCTGTTTCACCAAACGACTTTTTTAAATTGTTGATTTCAATCATTAGGTCAGTAAAAAGTTAGTTACAAAGGAGTTCATTAAAATAATGGCAACACTAGTCCATACAAAAGAAGTAGTACTTGCTTTACCTACCCCTAGAGCACCACCTTTCATAAAATATCCGTGATAGGATGGGATGGTGGCCAAAAGCATGGCGAAAAGAAACGTTTTGATAAAGGCATAGGTTACATGGAAGGTATTGAAGTCTAATTGCAAGCCTTCTATAAAATCTGCATGTGCAGAAAACCCACCTGTGATACAGGCAAAGTAACCTCCAAAAATCCCTAAAAACATTGAAATTACAATGATGAAAGGATAGAGTGTCATTGCAGCAATCTTAGGAAAAATCAAATAGTTGTAGGTATTTACTCCCATGACTTCTAGTGCATCAATTTGTTCAGTAACACGCATAGTTCCGATTGAAGAGGTAATAAATGAACCCACCTTTCCAGCCATGATGACGGAAATAAATGTCGGTGCAAATTCTAAAATGATGGATTGTCGGGTGGCATAGCCTACCAAGTATTTTGGAAGTAAGGGATTGTCTGTATTGATAGCAGTCTGAATGGCTACAACTCCCCCAACAAAGAAGGAAATAAATGCAACAATTCCAAGTGAACCAATAATGAGGTCATCAATTTCACGAGCAACAAGCTTTCGAAGAACAGAAGATTTGGTGAATTTTCCAAAAGTTTTTTGGAGCATAATGAAATATCTTCCTATGTGTTCAAGCAATTTTAGCATGCCTAAAAATACACAATTAACAGGATTAATGCATCAATTAAAAGAGGATTATAAAACGGAAGGAAATTTATACGCGGTAAGTAATTGCATTGATGTTCATTCCTGCGCCTACACTGGCAAACAAAACAACATCGCCTTTTTCAAGACTATGGTTTTCAAGATCGTTGTTGATTACTTGGTCATAAAGGGTAGGTACAGTAGCAACAGAGCTGTTTCCATGGGTTTGAATATTCATCGGCAAAACATTCTCAGGAGCAGTATGTCTGTACAAGCGATAGAAACGTTTGACAATTGCTTCGTCCATTTTCATGTTCGCTTGGTGAATGAATATTTTCTTTAAATTTTCGATGGCAACTCCAGAGTCTTCCATACAGGCTTTCATGGCTTGAGGTACGTGCAAGAGAGCAAATTCATAGACCTTGCGTCCTTTCATTTTGATATACTTATTCTCGTCTGCAGGATCATAGGATTGTTCGAAATTCAATATATCGATTTCGTTGTTCGAAGTGTAGGTAACGGTTTTGTGGGATAGAATAGAGCCGCCGTCTTTAGTTTTTTTGATCATTGTTGCACCAGCTCCATCGGCAAAAATCATGGAATCGCGATCGGACGGATCAACGACACGTGAGAGGGTTTCTGCACCGATCACCAAGCATTTATTTGCCATCCCAGCTTTGATGAATGCTTTCGCTTGAATCACGCCCTCAACCCATCCTGGACATCCAAACAACAAATCGTAGGCTACACAATTTGGGTTGACAATTTTTAAGTTTGTTTTAACCTTCGAAGCTATGCTTGGCAATGCCATTGATTGGCATGATCCAGCGGGTGTATCTCCAAAATTATGCGCTACAATAATATAATCAATAGTTTCTTGGTCTTCTCCAGACGCTGCAATTGCTTTAATGGCAGCCTCAGTAGCGAGGTCAGATGAATTTATTTCATCGGGTGCGTAGCGACGTTCTTCAATTCCTGTGATAGAGGAAAATTTTTCGATAATCTCTGAGTTGTCGTTTGAAAACCTTTCTCCTTTCTCATCTAAAAATTGATGTGATAAAAAGTCACTGTTTTTCTTAATGGAAGTTGGGACGGCTCTTCCAGTACCCGAAATAGAAATATTCATAATTAAAGCAATTTCATTTCAAATGTATCATTTGCAATGCATTGTTGGATAAATCAGTAAAAAACCCAACGATTTTCAATGGCCTTATTGTTTTCTTTTTTGCGTCAAAATAAAAACGCAATTATCTGATTATTAATTATTTGCATACGATTCTACCGAAGGGCAACTACAGATTAAATTACGATCTCCAAAGGCTTCGTCTACTCGTCTAACAGTAGGCCAAAACTTATTTTCACGTACAAACTCAAGTGGGTATAATGCTTTTTTACGGCTGTAGCTGAAGTTCCATTCATCGACTGTAGCCATTTCAAGGGTATGCGGCGCATTCTTTAGGAGGCTGTTTTCGTCATGATGGTCACTTGAAGCAATTTCAGCAGCGATTGAAATCATTGCATCACAAAAACGATCAATTTCAGCTAAGTTTTCACTTTCAGTTGGTTCTATCATCATGGTTCCAGCCACAGGAAAAGATACGGTAGGAGCGTGGAAGCCATAATCCATTAATCGTTTTGCAACGTCTACAACCTCTATACCTTTTTCTTTGAATGGGCGTAAATCAATAATGAGTTCATGTGCAGAGCGGCCATGATCTCCCACATAGAGAACGGGGTAAGCTCCGTCTATTCTTTCTTTAATGTAGTTGGCGTTCAATATAGCAACCTCAGTTGCTTGTTGTAATCCTTCACTTCCTAACATTTCAATGTATCCATACGAAATTAGACAGGCAAGTGCTGATCCCCATGGGGCAGCAGAAATGGCCTCAATAGCATGTGCTCCTCCTGTAGGGACAATGGGATTTGAGGGTAAGAAAGGAGCCAAATGTGCAGCCACACAAATTGGACCAACGCCAGGTCCACCTCCACCATGTGGAATAGCGAATGTTTTGTGTAAATTAAGGTGACAAACATCAGCACCAATGGCAGCTGGACTAGTTAGTCCAACTTGAGCATTCATATTTGCACCGTCCATATAAACTTGTCCGCCGTGTTTATGAATCAATGCATTAATACTTTTTATGTTTGCTTCAAAGACCCCGTGGGTAGAGGGATAAGTCACCATTAATGCGGCCAAACGCTCTTTATTTTCAAGAACTTTTTCCTGAAGATCGTTCCAATCAATGTTTCCTCTTTCATCCGTTTTGGTTACCACAACCTCCATTCCAGCCATTACAGCTGAAGCTGGGTTAGTACCATGGGCAGAAGCAGGGATGATACATACATCTCGATGACTGTCGCCGCGCGATAAATGGTAAGCACGAATCACCATTAATCCAGAATATTCACCTTGAGCACCAGAATTTGGTTGCAATGAAGTTGCCGCAAATCCAGTCACAATATTGAGTTGATGAGTTAATGCACTCAGTACTTCTTGATAGCCCTCTACTTGATCAAGAGGGGCAAAGGGATGCAGATTTCCCCATTGAGGAGAACTCAGAGGTAACATCTCACTTGCCGCGTTTAATTTCATGGTACACGAGCCTAAGGAAATCATAGAATGATTTAAGGCCAGATCTTTTCGCTCCAACTTTTTAATGTAACGCATCAAGGCTGTCTCCGAATGATAGGAGTTAAAGATAGGGTGAGTCATGAAATCACTTTCCCGTTTTAGTTTGGAAGGAAGACGCTCAAACTCTTCCTTGGAGGCGGTTTTTTCTTCCCCTGTATATGCGGTAAAGACAGCAATTAATTTCTCGAAATCTTCGGCTGTAGTAGCTTCATTCAAAGAAATTGTAGCTGAGCTAGCATCTGGGTAGTATAAGTTGATTTGGTGTTTTAGAGCTATGTTTTGCAATTTTTTTGCATCAACACTAATGTGCAGAGTGTCGAAGTAAGCGCTATTGTTTTGTTGAATACCCAAGGCATTTAAAATGGATTCTAGACGTTTGGTTTTGTGGTGAATTTCTTCAGCTATTCCTTTCAATCCCTTAGGTCCATGATAGACGGCATACATGCCTGCCATTACTGCCAAAAGAACTTGAGCGGTACAAATGTTGGAAGTAGCCCGATCGCGTTTTATGTGTTGCTCTCTAGTTTGGAGGGCCATGCGAAGTGCTGGTTTCCCGTCCATGTCTCTGGTTTGACCAATGATACGGCCAGGGATATTTCTTTTATAAGACTCTTTGGTGGCAAAAAAGGCAGCATGGGGGCCACCATAACCCAATGGAATCCCAAAACGTTGTGTGGTACCCACAACAACATCAACATCGTATTTACCTGGGGCCTCCAATAAGGTAAGAGATAATAAATCTGCAGCAATAACTGTTTTAATCTCTTGACTTTTGGCACGTTCGACAAGACGAGGCAAGTCAATGATTGCTCCATTTTTACCGGGGTATTGGAAAAAAGCGCCAAAATATTCTGGACTTGGGGTAAAATCTTCTTCATTTCCAAGTATTATTTCGATGCCAACAGGCGTTGCACGTGTGCGTAAAAGTGCAACTGTTTGTGGGAGGGTGTTTTCTGCAACAAAAAATTGATTAGCCTTGTTTTTCTTTTGTTCTCTGGTTCGAACAGCAAAGAGAAGGCTCATCGCTTCTGCAGCCGCAGTGCTTTCATCCAGTAGAGAAGCATTTGCAAGCTCCATCCCAGTTAAGTCTGTTACAACAGTTTGATAATTGAATAAAGCCTCCAATCGTCCTTGTGCAATTTCAGCCTGATAAGGGGTATAGGCTGTATACCATCCTGGGTTTTCTAAAATATTACGTTGAATAACGGCAGGGACAATTGCAGGATGGTACCCCATCCCAATATAGTTATCAAATAGTTTGTTTTTATTAGAAAGCTGTTGGATTTTTTTTTGATAGGCATGCTCTGAAATACCTTCAGGTAAATCCAATGGACTGCTCAATCGAATATCTGCAGGTATGGTTTCATTGATGAGGGTAGTGATACTATCTACACCAATGGTTTTAAGCATTTGTGCTCTTTCTTTTTCATTTGGACCCAAGTGTCTGTTCGCAAACATAAGCTAGTTTTTATGCAAATTTACTTTAATATTGGAAAGGATTAAAGCTATTTTTATCAGTTTTAGAGAAGTTTTCAACCCCTGTTAGAAACTTATAAACACTTTCGTTAATTTTACCGTATGCATGTGTTTAGACAATTGTTTCAGGAGTATGTAAAGGGAAGTTTTCATGTGGCTTTGATGGCACTCGTTTTTTGTGAATTGACTTTCAATCAATGGGGACTAAGTTCTTCTTATTCAGCTAGAGCACTGGTTTTTTTACTTACATTTTTGGCCTACAATGGAATTCGATATTTTCCTTTCACCAATGTTAAACATGAATTAGCCCACTTTTACTTTGTGCTTTTTACAGCTGCTTTTTTTTATGGGGGTTTCTTATTTTTTGGCCTTATTTGGCAGGAACAACTACTTCTTTTGTTTTGTTTTCTTTTTTGTTTGGTTTATGCCATTCCGCTTCCAAGAAGAAATAAAAATCTGCGCAACCGTTACGGTGTCAAGATATTCATTGTTGCCTTGTGTTGGACATTGTTCACGGCAGTTTTTCCATTGCTAAAAGAGGATTATTTCTCTTGGGCGCACTACCTCTTTTTTGCAG
>CAJQKN010000008.1 GCA_905478905.1 uncultured Flavobacteriaceae bacterium
TTATAACGGTTTTTGAAAAAACAAAATCCTTTGTGGTAGAGGCAGGAAAAATCATTTTAGCCATTTCGATCCTATTGTGGGTAATGGCTTCTTTTGGTCCTGGAGAAGAATTTAAAAACGCTGAAGCGATTGTTCGCGAACAACAGGCGGTAAATCAATTGAGCGAAGATGCATTATCGACCAAAATCGCTTCCTATAAATTAGAACATTCCTTTATTGGTATTTTAGGGAAAAGCATTGAGCCTGCCATTGCACCCCTTGGTTTTGACTGGAAAATTGGGATTGCATTGATTAGTTCTTTTGCTGCGAGAGAGGTTTTTGTGGGAACCTTGGCCACGATCTATAGCGTTGGAAATGACCAAGAAGAAACCATTAAAAACCGAATGGCTGCCGAGCGTAAACCCAATGGAAAGCCTTTGTTTGATTTACCGACAGGAATTTCCCTCATGCTCTTTTATGCCTTTGCACTGCAATGCATGAGCACCTTGGCCATAGTGAAAAAAGAAACCAACAGTTGGAAGTGGCCCATGATTCAGCTGTTTAGTATGACAGGCATTGCCTATCTTTCTGCTTTAATTGTGTATCAAATTTTAGTCTAATGGAAACACTTCAAATCCTACTGCTTGCCATTGCATCTGTTTGGGCAGTTCGTTTACTTTTTTTAAAATTTTTTAAGAAAAATGATTCCGACTGTGGACCCAATTGTGGGTGTGATTAGGCATTCATTAAAGCCTCAATCTCCTCGGCTTCAATAGGAATGCTTTGCATTAAATTGAGGGGTTCTCCTTCTTTTTGAATCACAACATCGTCTTCCAGGCGAATGCCAAAACCTTCTTCAGGAATGTAAATACCTGGTTCAACAGTAAAGACCATGTTGGCTTCCATGGGTAAATGGAGCAATCCATAATCATGGGTATCCAAACCAATATGATGCGCCGTTCCATGCATGAAATACTTTTTGTAGGCCGGCCTATTTGGATCTTGATGGGCAACATCGACTTTGTCAATGAGCCCCAAGCCCAACAATTCCGAAGTCATTAACTCGCCCACTTCAACATGAAATTCGTTCCAAATCGTTCCGGGGACCAATAATTTTGTCGCTTCTTTTTTCACCCGTAAAACAGCATCATACACTGCCCTTTGACGCTCGGTAAAACGCCCAGAAACAGGAAAGGTTCGGGTTAGGTCACTGCTGTAATTCCCATATTCTGCGGCCACATCCATCAAGATCAAATCTCCAGCTTTGCACTGGCAGTTGTTTTCGGTATAATGCAAAACATTGGCATTGTTTCCGCTTGCAATAATGGGGCTGTAAGCAAAACCCTTGGATCGATTACGAAGGAATTCATGTGCGAGTTCGGCCTCAATTTCATATTCCCATACTCCGGGTGAAATAAAACCTAGTAAACGACGAATCCCTTTTTCGGTAATAGCACAAGCCTTCTGCATTTGTGCGATTTCTTCCTCTGCTTTTACGGAGCGTAACTGTTGTAAGATAGGGTTGCTTTTAGCCACAGCATGTGCAGGATAATTTTGTTTACATTTTGCGATAAAGCGATCCTCGCGGGTTTGCGTTTCTACCGCTTGACGATAGTGTTCATTTGTGTTAAAATAAAAGCGGTCGCATTGTGTCGAAAGCTCCTGAAAAACCTTATCGAAGTCGTCTATCCAATACACCGTTTCTATTCCAGTCAAAGCGGTTGCTTGCGCTTTGCTGAGTTTTGCGCCTTCCCAAACCGCAATATGAGCATTGGTTTCGCGAACAAAAAGAATTTCTCTGTGTTTTGCCTCAAGAGCATTGGGAAATAAAACCAAAATACTCTCTTCTTGATCTACTCCGCAGAGGTAAAAAATATCCCTATGCTGTGCAAAAGGAAGTGTAGAATCGGCACTAATAGGATAAATGTCATTTGAATTAAAAACAGCCAAACTGTTTCCTTCCATTTGAGCCATAAAGCGCCTTCTGTTGGAACGATAAAAAGTAGCGGATAGGGGTTGGTAGCGCATAGATATGTTTTTGATAAAAATAGGAAAAATAGCGCATTCTAATGCTTTCAATTAGTCGCATTGAAAAAATGTTGTATTTTTCAGTTTAAAATAAAACAAATGAAACCACTTTTCACACCACTATTTTTCTTATTCTGTAGTATAATTTTTGCCCAAACTCCTGCAAGTTCTGCTGATGCCATAGTCAATTCTATGGATGCCTTCGAGCAAATGCAAGAGGCCTCAATGGTAAAAAACATTCCCTTTGAAAACATTGGACCAAAGGTGATGAGTGGTCGCGTGGTTGCTTTGGCTGTGAATCCAGAAAATCCAGCAGAGTTCTATGTCGCTTATGCCTCGGGAGGGGTTTGGCATACAACAACCAACGGAATTAGTTTTGATCCTATTTCTGACAATGCGCCAACGCAAAACATAGGGGAAATTGCCATGCACTGGCCCTCACGAACGCTGTGGGTGGGAACTGGAGAAAACAATGCCTCACGTTCTTCCTACGCTGGAATTGGAATGCTTAAAACAACAGACAACGGTGCTAGCTGGCAAAAAGCCGGTTTAGAAGACAGTCATCATATTGGAAAAATTTTAATCAACCCTTCAGACCCGGACCATTTAGTGGTAGGGGTAACAGGTCATTTGTATTCAACCAATAAGTATAGAGGTGTTTATCTGAGTAGAGATGGAGGAAATACCTGGAAACAAACCTTATTTGTCAATGATGAAACGGGTATAATCGATATGTCGATTGCCCCAGAAGATTTTTCTATCCAATATGCCGCCGCTTGGCAGAAAGACAGAAAAGCATGGGATTTTACTGGAAATGGAAGCAATTCAGGCATCTATAAAAGTACCGACGCTGGAGAGAGCTGGGAACTTATTAGCACCCAAGCTAGTGGTTTCCCAACCGGTGATGGTGTGGGCAGAATTGGTCTAGCAGTATATAATCAAAACACCCTCTACGCAATTCATGATTCTCAATTTCGTCGTCCAGACGAAGCGAACGAAAAGAAGGAGGGCTTGTCTAAAGAGGAGTTTAAAACCATGAGTAAGGAAGACTTTTTAGCCTTAGAAGACAAAAAACTCGATGCGTTTTTAAAAGAAAATAATTTTCAAGAAAAGTACCGTGCAGCCAATTTGAAAAACAGTGTCAAAGCCGGGGCAGTCATGCCGAAAGACTTAGCAACCTATTTGGAGGATGCCAATACCTTACTTTTTGACACTCCCGTGGTGGGCGCAGAGGTATACAAAAGTACCGACGGCGGAAAGACTTGGGGAAAAACACACGAAGGTTTTCTCGATGACCTTTATTACAGTTATGGATATTATTTTGGGCATGTTCACGTGCATCCAAAGAATCAAGAAAAAATATACATCTATGGCGTACCTATTTTAGCCTCTAACGACGATGGAAAAACATTTGCTGCCATTGGAAAATCAAATGTGCATGCCGATCACCACGCACTTTGGATCAATCCAGATGTTGAAGGGCATTTGATCAATGGAAATGATGGAGGTGTAAATATAACCTACGATGATGGAGCACATTGGATGAAAAACAACTCGACCGCTGTGGGGCAATTTTACGCCATCAATGTTGATAACGAAAAACCTTACAATGTATACGGAGGTTTACAGGACAATGGGGTATGGAAAGGCGCGCACAATGCTGTAGACAACGAACGCTGGCATTCTACTGGACACAACCCATGGACCTCCATTATGGGAGGTGATGGAATGAAAATTCAAATCGACGAGCGTAATAGCAATATTGTATACACGGGCTTCCAATTTGGTAACTACTATCGATTGAACCTTGAAACGAATGGACGAAAAGCCATACAGCCCAAGCATAGTCTTGGTGAATCGCCCTATCGATTCAACTGGCAAACGCCTATATTATTGTCTTCCCATAACCAAGACATTCTCTATTATGGCGGAAACAAACTCCATCGATCTCTTAATCAGGGAGACGATTGGGAAACCATTTCTTCCGATTTAACGCAAGGTGGTCGAAAAGGGAATGTGGCCTATGGAACATTAACAACCCTAAGTGAATCACCCTTTCAATTTGGTTATATTTATACGGGAAGCGACGATGGCTATGTTCACAGAACCACTAACGGTGGTGGAAGCTGGGAGCGTATATCTAACTCATTTCCTGAAGATTTATGGGTGAGTAGAGTGGTTGCCTCTGCCCATAAGAAAGATCGAGTATATGTTAGCTTAAATGGATACCGTTGGGATGATTTCACCCCCTATGTATATATGAGTGATGACGGAGGGAAAAACTGGGAGGCTATTGCGTCCAATTTACCCTTGTCTCCAGTCAATGTAATTCGCGAAGACCCTAAAGATGAAAATATACTGTATTTAGGAAATGATCTTGGCGTTTTTGTATCGACCAATATGGGAAAAAAATGGGAAGCATTTTCCAAAGGCTTAACGACTGCAGCAGTACATGATTTGGTAATTCAATCTGAAGAAAATCATTTGTTGGTGGGCACGCATGGACGTTCCATTTACAAGACAGATATCAGTATTTTACACAAAAAGAAGAAGGCAAAATTAACCGTATTTCCCCTAAAAGAAATCAAGAAATCAAATAGATGGGGTAGCGCTGGGTCTCAATGGAGATCGGTTTACACTCCCAATGTAGAGTTGATCATTTATTCACATAAAGACAGCTCGTATAAAGTAAAAGTTCAGAACGCCAAAGGAGTGGTCGTTCATCAAACTACTGGTCAGCTAGAGGGTGGTTATAACTATATTGATTATGATCTAAGCATGCAAGAAACCTACTTAAAAGCCTACCAGAAGAAGCACAAAAACAACCCCATAAAACCTGCTAAAAATGGAGAGTATTACCTACCAAAAGGAACCTACACGATCGAAATTTCAACGCCAGACGAAAAGGAATCCACTTCGCTTACCATCAAGTAAGTTAACCAGACACAGCATACTGTCCCTGCTTTTGATGGGACAGTTTCTCTTTGCCCAAGAAAAAGCTCAAGACAGCGTCAAAACCTGGCATAAGGAAGGTAAAATAGGCGTTTTAGTTAACCAATCTAGTTTTAATAATTGGCTTGCTGGGGGAACCACCAACTTCAGTGGCACAATGAATTTTGATTATAAAATCGTCTATAAAAATGAAGCTTGGATATGGACTTCCATTGCCGATATTGCCCTTGGTTTTGCCAAAATTGATTCAGAAGAATTTGTCAAAAAAACAGAAGACCGCTTGGAAATTAATTCTCAATTAGAGTTTAGGCCAGAGAAGTCTTGGAAATGGTCGTCTAGTTTTAATCTAA
>CAJQKN010000009.1 GCA_905478905.1 uncultured Flavobacteriaceae bacterium
GGGAGCTCCTATTGGTTCTGCTTTATTGGGAAGCGAAGAACATATGCAAAAAGCCCTTCGGATTAGGAAAATGCTTGGTGGCGGAATGCGTCAGGCAGGATATTTAGCAGCTGCAGCAAGCTATGCGATTGATCATCATTGGCAAGATTTGGACAGTGACCATAGACGAGCGAAGGAATTGGGCGATGCTGTTTTGCAGCTTAAAGGAGTGAGTTTTTTGGCTCCAGTAGATACAAATATTGTTATTTTCGAACTAGAAACGCCTAAGATGGAAGCAAATTTTATGGCCGCTATGCAAGCTAGAAATATCCATTTGATTAGTATGGGGTCTGGAAAATTGCGTTTTGTGACTCACCGCGACTACAAAGAACACCACCACAATTATGTAATGGATTGTCTTAAAAATATAATTTTATAAATGAATTTTCTTTTTGCGAACTTAACTTTCCTAACTCAATGGAGACGCTTACTTTTGTGCTTTCCAATTTTACTATTGGCATGTAATACATCTCCTGAAATGAAACCAAATAAAACGCTTACACCTCCGCTAGCGGATCAAAAACCCTATCAACACAATATTCATGATGACATTCGAATGGATCCGTTTTATTGGTTGAAAGAACGTGAAAACCCCGAGGTAATTGATTATTTGGAGCGTGAAAACGATTATTACCAAAAATCGACAAAGCAGCTTGTTCCACTTCAAGAAAACCTTTTTGAAGAAATGAAAGCTCGTATCAAAGAGGAAGACAATTCTGTACCCTATTTTTATAATGGTTACTGGTACATTACTCGATATGAAAAAGGGCAAGACTATCCCATATATACCCGAAAAAAAGACAGCCTTACCGCTGCAGAAGAAATCCTATTTAACTGCAATGAAATGGCCAAAGGACATGCTTATTTTCGTTTGGTTGGAATTAATATTAGTCCCGATAATACCAAAGCTGTATTTGGAATTGACACTGTTTCAAGAAGGCAATATAGTTTGAAGGTTAAAGACTTTATTAGCGGCGAAATTAAAAGCACATCCATTGAAAACACAACAGGGAGTAGTGTTTGGGCGAATGATAATACCCACTTTTTCTTCACCAAAAAGAACCCAACAACACTGCGTTCTGAAGCGATTTATCGCCATTCTATGGACAATCTTATGGCCGAGAGTAATTTAGTTTTTGAAGAAAAAGATGAAACCTTTTCTACCTTTGTCTCTGGGTCGAAATCTGAGGAGTATATATTTATTGGGTCGTATAGCACCCTTTCGACCGAATACCAATATATAGATGCAAATACACCTTTAGGGAAGTTTAATGTTATCCAAAAACGAACACCAGATCTAGAATATAGTATCTCCCACTACGGTGATCATTTTTATATTTTCACCAATGCCGATAAGGCAGAAAACTATAAAGTGATGAAAACGCCAATTACGGCTACAGCAAAAGAAAACTGGGTAGAAGTTCTATCGCATCGACCTGAAGTTTTGATAGAAGACATTGAGTTATTCAATGACTATTGGGTGATCACAGAGCGTGAAAATGGTTTAGCTAAAGTTCGCATCAAACGATGGGATGGGACGGAAGATTATTATTTACCACTTGAGGGCGAAACCTATACTGTTTATACTTCGACCAATATTGCTTTCAACACCACAAAACTGCGCTACGTATATAACTCTATGACAACACCAAGTTCGGTAATTGAATTTGATATGGTCAACAAGACGGAGAATATTCTAAAAGAGCAAGAGGTCATGGGGGGCAAGTTTGATAAGTTAAATTATACATCCAAGCGACTATGGGCACCTGCAGCCGATGGAACAAAAATTCCTATTTCCTTGGTGTACCATAAAGACACCCCCCTAAATCAAAACACCCCAATCTTACAGTATGCCTATGGGTCCTATGGTTCTACAATAGATCCTGGTTTTTCGAGTACTCGTTTAAGTTTGTTGGACAGAGGCTTTGCTTTTGCTATTGCCCATGTTCGCGGAGGAGAATATCTAGGGAGAAAATGGTATGAAAATGGTAAAATGTTGCAAAAGAAGAACACCTTTACTGATTTTATTGATTGTTCAAAGCATTTAATCGCTCAAGGGCTAACCTCTGAAAAGCATTTATATGCCTATGGAGGCTCTGCAGGGGGTTTGCTCATGGGAGTTGTTGTAAACGATGCTCCTCAGCTTTATAATGGTGTTATAGCTGCTGTTCCATTTGTAGACGTAATTACCACCATGTTAGACGATACAATTCCTTTAACCACAAGTGAATATGATGAATGGGGAAATCCTAACGACAAGACTTATTATGATTATATGAAATCTTATTCACCCTATGATAATGTCAAAGAACAAGCCTATCCTAACCTCTTGGTTACAACTGGGCTGCACGATTCTCAGGTGCAATATTGGGAGCCAGCAAAGTGGGTAGCACGTCTTCGACTCAATAAAAAAGACGATACAGTACTTTTTCTAGATACCGATATGAATGCTGGCCATGGTGGGGCTTCTGGAAGATTTGACTCATTAAAAGAAACGGCAAAGAAATACGCTTTTCTCCTCGCTTTGGAAAACAGTGGTAACTAATTTTTTTTCATTAAATTTGTATTGTTTTTAAAAACACCAATATATGAAGCCTGGCTTTGAGTCTTTCCCCAACATACTTTCATTAATAGGAGACACCCCCCTTATTAAATTGAATAAAGTAGTTAAAAACTTCAAAGGAGACTTTTTTGCAAAATGGGAGGCTTACAATCCTGGTCACTCCAATAAAGACCGTATTGCACTTCATATTATCAATGAAGCAGAGCGTCAAGGACTAATCCAAGAGAACACTTCAATTATTGAAACAACCTCTGGGAATACTGGTTTTAGCTTGGCTATGGTTTCCATGATTAAAGGCTATGAATGTATTCTTGCCGTAAGTTCTAAGTCCTCAGAAGATAAAATAAATATGTTGCGCTCAATGGGCGCTAAGGTATACGTTTGTCCAGCAAATGTGAAAGCTGATGATCCTCGTTCCTATTATCAAGTAGCCAAACGAATTCACGAGGAAACGAATAATTCCATATACATCAATCAATACTTCAATTCACTCAACGCCGATGCCCACTACAATTCAACGGGTCCAGAAATTTGGAAACAGACGGGGGGTGAAATAACGCATCTGATTGCCTGTAGTGGAACTGGAGGTACAATTTCTGGTTGTGCCCGTTACCTCAAAGAACAAAATCCTGCCATTCGAATAATTGGCGTAGATGCCTATGGGTCTGTTTTAAAAAAATACCACGAAACACAGGAAATAGATCCCAAAGAAATTTACCCATATCGTATAGAAGGATTGGGTAAAAATCTAATTCCTTCAGCTACAAACTTTGAGGTTATTGATAAATTTATAAAAGTTTCTGATGAGGAAAGCGCACATATGGCACGTTCCATCGCTCGGAAAGAAGGCATGTTTGTGGGTTATACCTCTGGCGCAGCAGTGCAAGCCATAAATCAATTGAGTGAAAAAGGTGAATTTGACCAAAATAGCAAAGTAGTCGCCATTTTCCCTGATCATGGCTCTCGTTATATGAGTAAAATATACAGCGATAAATGGATGAAAGAGCAAGGTTTTTTCGATTCCAATCATACAGAAGTACCCAATAAAATTGAATATATACAATAGAAGTAGTATCCACGAAGAAAGAAAATGTAGATGAAAGACATATTTGAACGTATATTAGAGAATAAAGGACCTTTAGGGAAATG
>CAJQKN010000010.1 GCA_905478905.1 uncultured Flavobacteriaceae bacterium
CAATCAAAACCTCAATGGGGTGGTGGCAACAATACCACACAAATTGTTTTTGTTGACAATGGTCCAAATTTTGGATTCGGTGGTTTTGGCGGTTTTGGTTTTGGTGGATTTTATGATCCTTACCCAGCCTACTGGAACTGGCCTTATCGCTATAACAATCCCTTTTATTTCAACCGTTTTGGGGGAGGATTTTACAATCCCTATTATTTACCCTACGGTGGTTTTTATGGGGGGTATGGGTCCCTTTACGACCCCTATTTTGGTGGATATGGTTATTTTTACAGGCATCCATACCACAGAAACTATAACCGTATCAACCGATTTGCCCACAACAATCGCGAACGCAACCGTACTTATAGTTCCACCTACAGAGGGCGTCCCTCTTCTCAAACAAGAGTAAGTCGCTCAACTACTGCTCCGACTCAAGCTTCGCAGGCAACTGCCTCTAGAAGCTCACGCTCTAGGAGCATTGCGCTAAACAATTCCAATCAAGCAAGAGGCGTAAAACAAGGGAACACCAGTGTTCCAAATCTTGTGCAAACTGGTAGAAGAGCAACCCAAGCGAGAAGAAGTTCACAAGTGGGTACCAACAATCAAAATAACTCCGCCTATATCGACCGAGTCATTCGCACTTACAAATCGCGTGGATATAATGTTAATGTTATTCAAAATCCTACACAAGCGAGACGAGCTGTTTCCCGTCAAAACAACCAAAGCTATACAAATGGAGCAACACAAAGTAGATACAATACTTCAGCTCAATATAATCCCTCGGCAAGCTCAAAACGAAGCAACGGATCAAACAATTCGTATAAAGCATCCAATAA
This sequence comes from uncultured Flavobacteriaceae bacterium, assembly GCA_905478905.1. Lineage (GTDB taxonomy): Bacteria > Bacteroidota > Bacteroidia > Flavobacteriales > Flavobacteriaceae > Arcticimaribacter. The sequence goes on from CAJQKN010000010.1 coordinate 828, forward strand.
TAGCTCCAATAGAAGTTCATACAGTCGATCCTCATCCTCGCGAAGCTCTTCCTCTGTAAGAAGTTCTTCAAGCAGAAGTTCCTCTGGAAGAAGCTCCTCTGGCCGAAGTTCTGGAAGAAGACAATAATTTAATCTCATTAATCTCAAGACTTAATATGAAGAAGATACTACTCTCTTTAGCGCTCTTACTATGCATTCAGGTCAATGCGCAAAGCCTGTCGGACGTTCTCCGGCATAGCCAAACTTCTTTGAATGGAAGCGCACGCTTTTCCGCTATGGGAGGTGCATTTGGTGCTGTTGGGGGAGATTTTAGTGCTTTTGAAATTAATCCTGCCGGCTCCTCTATATTTGCTTTTTCTGAGGCTGTGCTGACTTTAAATTCCTACCAACTTAGCAATAACTCTACTTATTTCAACGGGAATGCGCAAGATAAAAACGGAAGTTTGAACATTGATCAACTGGGCATTGTTTTACTCCTGAATGAAACTACAGGAAATGGCTGGTCGAAAGTAGCGCTGGGTTTTACCTACAATAAAACAAATGACTTTGACAGTGCTTTTGCAGTTCAGGGGAACAATCCCCAGAATGGAATCGATCAATATTTTTTATTCCATGCGCAAAACAGGTTTTTAGGGGATATTTCTATTCTCGGCGATGAATCATTTACTGATGCTTATTTAGAAATTGGGGAAACAGTTGACTTAGGCTATCCGGCGCAACAAGCGCTTTTTGGCTATGAAGGTTATGTTTTGAATCCCATTCCTCTAGAAGGGTCTGATGAGTTTGATGATTCAAACATCAATACATACTCCTCCAACGCCCAAGCAGGGATTAATGGCTATACCCATAGATATTCTTATCTAACATCGGGACAAACACGGAAATACACCCTAAACTTTAGTAGTTCCTATCAGGATCGCTTTTTTATCGGTTTTAACATTAATTCCTATGCTGTGGAATACAATGAGGTGGCTGATTTTCAAGAAAGTGGCTATAGTGGTTCCTCTGGTCTCCAATCCCTACGCTTCAACAATGAACTGAATACCATAGGCTCTGGTGCCTCTTTCCAACTTGGAATGATCTATAAAGTCAATCCAAAAATACGCCTCGGGCTTACACTAGACAGCCCAACCTATTTCCGATTAATTGAGAGCGTTTATCAATACTTAGAAAGTGAAGCAGCCACCCAAGAAGGAAATATTTTTGCTCGATTGGATCCTGGGATTTCAACCGAATTTCCAGAATACCGTTTCAATAGTCCGGGGGGGATTCGTGGAAGTTTTTCGTATATCATTGGCGACAAAGGGCTGATCAGTTTTGATTATTCTCAGAAAAATTTATCCAATGCTGTCTTTCGTCCAGAAGATGATGATTTCTTTCTTTCGCTTAACAAACAAATTGAAAATGCATTTGTCAGCAATCAATTGTTGCAAATTGGCGGAGAATATCGTCTAACACCTTTCCTAAGTTTACGAGCGGGTTATGTGTCTGAAACCGCTTCTCAAGCAGGCTTTGACAACAGCAGAACACAACTAAGTGCTGGTTTAGGCTATACCTTTGGGGCAAGCACCTTAGACTTTAGTCTACAGATGCAAAACTTTGCGAACGAACGCCCCTTGTTCAATCAAGGCTTAACGGATACTGTTCTTTTAGATCGCGAAAGACGCAACCTCAGAATTACCTATCGCGTTAAATTATAATCCCCCTTATTCTCCTTCCGAATTCATGATGTTTTCTCTATCTTTGCAAGACATTTTTGTCTATGAAAATTGAAAAAACAACTTTAGCAGAAGACGATCGATACGGTGAAGACCATATTGGCGGAAGTGCCCAAACCCCTTTACGTGAGAATGCTTTTCTATTGTCAGACCAAGAGAAGATCGATATCATTCAAGAAAAGGTTGCAGAGATCCTACACACCTTAGGTATGGATCTTACGGATGACAGTCTTAAAGGCACCCCAAAACGGGTGGCCAAAATGTTTGTACAAGAAACCTTCAGTGGTTTACATCCTGACAACAAACCAAAGGCATCTACCTTTGACAACAAATACAAATACGGTGAAATATTGGTAGAGAAAAACATTACCCTATACTCTACTTGCGAACACCATCTCCTTCCCATCGTCGGAAAAGCACATGTTGCCTATATCTCCAATGGAAGTGTTGTTGGTTTGTCAAAAATGAATCGTATTGTCCAATATTACGCTCAGCGCCCTCAGGTTCAGGAAAGGCTAACACTACAGATCGTTGAGGAGCTTCAAAAAGTACTGAACACTAAAGATGTTGCCTGTGTGATTGACGCCAAGCACTTGTGTGTGAACGCACGTGGAATTAGCGACATTACGAGCAGCACTGTAACGGCAGAATTTGGCGGAAAATTTAAAAACTTAGAAAAGAAACGTGAATTTCTTGATTATATAAAACTTGACACTGAATTTTAATGTCCTCTCTTTCGGTATACAATTCGCTTAGCGGTAAAAAAGAAGTTTTTACACCTATTACCAAAGACTATGTAGGGATGTATGTATGTGGTCCCACAGTATACAGTAATGTTCATCTTGGGAATTGCCGTACATTCATGTCGTTTGATCTTATTTTTCGTTACCTAAAACACCTGGGGTACAAAGTACGCTATGTGCGTAATATTACCGATGCAGGACATTTAGAAAACGATGCTGATGAAGGAGAAGATCGCATTGCTAAAAAAGCACGGATCGAAAAAGTAGAACCCATGGAGGTTGTACAACGCTATACCGTTGACTTTCATCAAACACTCGAAAAGTTCAATAATCTCCCACCGAGCATTGAACCCACTGCCACAGGACATATCATTGAACAAATTGAAATCATCAAAGGAATTATTGAGGCTGGCTTTGCCTACGAAATCAACAGTTCTGTCTATTTTGATGTCATCAAATTCAATGAAATAGAAGAATACGGAAAATTAAGTGGGCGCAAAATTGAAGACTTAATCCACAATACACGCTCTTTGGATGGACAAAGTGACAAGAAAAATCCACAGGATTTTGCCCTTTGGAAAAAGGCAGAACCTCAGCACATAATGCGTTGGCCTTCTCCATGGAGCGATGGTTTTCCGGGATGGCACTTGGAATGTACTGCCATGAGCACCAAGTATCTTGGAGAGCAATTTGACATACACGGTGGTGGAATGGATTTAAAATTCCCGCATCATGAATGTGAGATTGCCCAAGCCGAAGCAATCAATAAAAAATCTCCTGTAAACTATTGGCTACATGCCAATATGCTTACTTTGAATGGAAAGAAAATGGCCAAGTCTACTGGCAATAACATCTTACCAGAAGAAATGTTTAGTGGAGAAAACACCATTTTTTCCAAACCCTTTTCACCAGCAGTTACTCGTTTTTTCTTACTTCAAGCCCATTATCGCAGTATTGTCGATTTGAGTGAAGAAGCTTTACTAGCCTCAGAGAAAGGTTTTCAACGTTTGACCGAAGGAATGGAGGTATTGAAAAAACTTGAAGGTCAGTCTACTAGTACAGGCTTCGACATCGTTGCCTGGGAGAAAAAATGTTATGCGGCAATGAATGATGACTTTAATAGTCCGCTTTTAATTGCCCAATTGTTTGATGCGGTAAAATTCATCAATGCAGTAGACAACCAAATTGAAACGATCTCCACTGCCGATCTACGTCAGCTGCAGAATATGATGACTGTTTTTATTAAAGATGTTTTAGGACTCGTTTTGCACCAAGAAGATACCAACAGTAAAATCAATACAGCTTTAGAGGGAACCGTGAACCTTTTGATCGATATTCGAAAGAAAGCCAGAGACAATAAAGATTTTGCTACTTCAGACGCTATACGCGATCAATTAATTGCCTTAGGAATTCAACTTAAAGATGGAAAAGACGGGACAACCTTTTCTGTTTAGCCCATGAAAAATCCAATACAATCCATCTTCATCCTCCTCATTAGAGGCTATCAGCGTTTTATTTCACCACTATTACCTCCCACTTGTCGCTTTACCCCAAGCTGCTCGCACTATGGTATAGATGCCCTGAAAAAACACGGTGTTTTCAAAGGGAGTTGGCTAACAATTAACAGAATTCTCCGCTGTAATCCTTGGGCTAAAGGTGGATATGATCCAGTGCCCTAACAACTTCCTATTCTAAAATAATTTCGATACTTTTATACAAAACCTAATCGCATGTTCTTACTTAAAATTCAATGGGAGCCAAGTACAACTCTTTTCAAACTAGGGAGCTTTGGTGTTCATTATTACAGCCTAATGTTTGTGATCGCTTTTCTTCTTGGTCTACGCATTTTAAAAAAAATGTATGAAGAAGAAAAGGTCTCTACCGAAACGCTTGAGAATCTTTTGTTTTATGTTGTCATCTCTACCCTCCTCGGCGCACGTCTTGGTCATGTTTTTTTCTACGACTGGGCCTATTATCAAAATCACTTACTAGAAATACTTTTACCGATCGCAAGTACTGCAGACGGTGGCTACTCCTTTGTCGGTTTTAGAGGTTTGGCGAGTCACGGAGCTGCTATTGGTATCTTATTGGGGGTAATCGTATACCAACGCACTTATCCCTACAAACCATTGTTATGGATCTTGGATCGAATGATTATTCCAATAACCCTTGGGGCAGGTTTTGTTCGCATAGGTAATTTCTTTAATTCAGAAATTGTGGGAAATTATACTGGAAATAATTTTGGTGTAGTGTTTGTCAACAGAGGAGAAATATTACCGCGGCATCCTGCGCAATTATATGAAGCAATAGCCTACATATTATTGTTTTTCTTTCTGCGTTATCTCTACCAAAAAGGGATCAAACGTCAAGATGGGTTTATTTTGGGTGTCTTCATGGCTGTTTTATTCAGCATTCGTTTTTTGGTTGAATTTGTTAAAGAAAGTCAAGGAGGCTTTGAAACTGCCTTGCCTGCTCTCTCAACTGGACAATGGTTGAGTATTCCCCTCATTATTGCTGGGCTTATTCTGATGTTTGCGACCAAAAAAATAAAAGAAGCCTAAGATGGAACCTTCCTTAGAACAATGGCAATATCCTATTGGACGCTATCAGGCCAAAGAACTATTTTCTGCTGAAGAAGTTCAAACAGCCATAGAAGTACTAAAAGAGTTTCCAAAAAAGCTATCCGCTGTTCTTTCTCTCTGTAGTGAAGCTGACCTCAATAGTCCTTATCGCCCAGGGGGCTGGAAAATAAGTCAATTGATACATCATATTGCCGATTCGCATATGCATTCTTATCTGCGTTGCAAATTTGCTTATTTGGAAGATACTCCAACCATAATGAACTACCAGGAGAAAGATTGGGCAGAAAAAAGCCCAGAAGTCTTATCTCAGGATATTGAGGCAAGTGTAAAGATAATTGAGGGTGTTCACCAACGTTGGACGGATTTTTTTGCTCTGCTGGAACCAGATGATTTCGCTAAAACCTATGTACACCCTGAACGAACTGCGCATTTTTCCCTGTCAGAAGTTGTTTGTTTCTACGCTTGGCATGCCCAACACCACCTCGCACATATTGTGAATTATATGCAACTTAAAGCATAAAAAAATCCCGGTTATACCGGGATTTTTTATTTATAGTATGATAATCAAAATGATTAGTTACTTTCTTCTTTTTTATTTTGCGTGTCAAACATAACTGGTGTCGCAATGAATACAGAAGAATACGTTCCTACCAAGACCCCAACAATCAGCGCAAACATAAAGCCTCGAATAGATTCTCCTCCAAAGATAAAGATGGCTAACAATACCAACAAGGTCGTTAATGAGGTATTTAGGGTTCTACTAAGTGTAGAGTTCAATGCTCCATTTACTTTATCGCTAAGGGTCCATTTTGGATGATCGTTGGTGTATTCACGAATACGGTCAAACACAACTACGGTATCGTTCAAGGAATATCCAATTACGGTGAGGATAGCCGCAATAAATGCTTGATTAATCTCCATATTAAAAGGCATAAAGCTATAGGTCAAGGAAAAAATCCCCAATACAATCAAAACATCGTGGAATACTGCTGCAACTGCACCCAATGAGAACTGCCATTTACGGAAGCGCAACAAGATGTATAAGAACACAACAATCAATGAACCAATGACCGCCAAATAAGAGTTCTTCTTGATATCATCTGCAATGGTAGGTCCTACTTTAATCGAAGACATGATTCCTACGGTTTTGTCTTCAGCACCATTAACAAAGGCATCAAAAGTGACATCGTCGGGTAAGAAGGATTGGAGAGAAGCGTATAGTTTGGTGTAGATTTCTTGGTCAATCGACGACCCTTCTTCTTCAATTTTATATTTGGTTGTAATTTTCAATTGGTTATCGTCACCATAGGTTTTGGCTTCGGCACTACCAAAAGTTTCGATAAGACTTGCTTCTACCTCTGTTGGGTTCATAACTTGATCGAAACGAACAGTGTAAGAACGTCCTCCAACAAAGTCAACTCCTTGATTTAAACCATTGATGGACAATGAAGCTAGACTCAGTACAACTAAGATCCCCGAAATTATATAAGCAACTTTTCGTTTTTGGAGAAAGCTGATCTTCATATCAGTAAATAAAGCTGCAGTAGCCGATGTCGAAAAGCTGATTTTCTTCCCTTTAAACAAACGTCCGTCTACAAACAAACGTGTTATGAAAATTGCCGTAAATAATGATGTACCAATACCAATCAATAAGGTAGTGGCAAATCCTTTGATTGGTCCTGTACCAAAGATGAATAAAATCAAGGCAGTTAATCCAGTTGTGATGTTGGCATCTAAAATAGAAGAGAGGGCGTTATTAAATCCATCTGCTACAGATTTTAATGCTCCTTTTCCTTTGCGTAATTCTTCGCGAATTCGTTCAAAAATAAGCACGTTAGCATCTACCGAAATACCAATGGTCAATACTATACCGGCAATTCCAGGTAGGGTTAAAACTGCTCCAAGGCCAGCTAAAATTCCAAAAATCAAAAGGATATTCAAGGCCAAGGCAATATCAGCATAGATCCCTGATGATCCGTAATAGAAAATCATCCAGAGCAGTACAATAATTAAAGCGATACCGAAAGAATATATACCACTTTGAATGGCTTCTTTTCCAAGAGATGGTCCAACAATTTCAGATTGAATGATTTCTGCAGAAGCAGGCAATTTACCAGCGCGTAAAACATTTGCTAAGTCAATGGCTTCGTTTAGGGTGAAAGTCCCTGTAATTTCAGATCGTCCTCCAGCAATAGCACCATTGTTGACACCAGGAGCAGAATAAACCACATCATCGAGCACAATGGAAATATTACTTCCTTCTTTGAAGGCTTTCCCCGTCATGTTTTCCCATATACGGGCACCTTTTGAATCCATTTGCATGGATACTGCAGGCTGACCAAGTTGACTATAGGTTTGAACAGCATCAACAATTACTCCACCACTCAAAGGAGGAATCCCATCGCGGTTGGATTTAATCAGGTATAAATCTACTAGGTCAGCATTAGGGTCTGGTTTTCCCCATGCAAAATCAACATAGCGTAAATTTTGTGGAAGTAAGCGTCGAACTTCAGGAAGATCTAGATACGCTTTCACTACATCCATGTCCTTTTTAGAGAATTGCGCTAAAACAGGCCCACCTTGGTATCCATAGCCACGAATCAAATCTAAAATAGGATTAGCCGTAGAAGGAGTGATAGAATCTTGTGCTTCTACGTCTGCTAATAAATCGTCGATGACAGAAGAATCAGAATCAGTGGCTGTTTCTTTTGGTTTAGCCGCTTCGATTTCTCTAACCAATTCATTGGCTTGGGAGAGAAAACTAAAAAACTGATCGTTTTTAAAGGTTTCCCAAAACTCTAATTGTGCCGTACTTTGTAAGAGGTTTTTGACACGTTCAACATCTCTTGCTCCCGGAAGCTCAACAAGAATTCTTCCTGAAGTTCCTAAACGCTGAATGTTTGGTTGAGTAACCCCAAACTTATCGATACGCTTACGAAGTACTTCAAATGCAGAGATGATGGATTCATCAATTTTACGACGGATGATTGGACGAACTTGTTCGTCACTCATTTCAAAGTTAATTTGATCGCTTAATGTTCTGTTGGCAAAAATATCTGGATCAGCGAGCTTAGTGGTTCCTTTTATGTCTTCAAAGGCAGCAAAGAAAGACTCCACATAGGGATCGTCTGTATTTTTTTGCAATAGATCAGCTCCGTCAAGTGCTTTGTTGAAGATTGGGTTTTTGGTGTTGTCGGCCAATCCTTTCAAGATATCGCGAACAGAAATTTGAAGAATAACGTTTATTCCTCCTTTTAAATCCAGTCCTTTGTTCAACTCTTTCCCCTTGGCATCGTTGTAGGAAGTAAATCCATAAAGCGATTGAGATCCAATAGAATCAAGATATTCTGCTTCTGCATTTTCACGTAGTGCGATGAAATCTGCTTGATCTTCTCCAATTTTAGCTACAGCATATGATTTTGCTTTAGCTTCTTGGTTACTTGCGATAAAAGTGAAAGAAAGTTGATAAATACTAACGATTCCAAAAAGGAAAGCGAATAGTTTTATGAGTCCATTATTTTGCATGCTAATAATTTTAAGCGTTTTAAAGGCTCGCAAATATAAAGTTTACCGCCGCATTTAGCAACTTTATACGCGAATTCAAATAAAAAAACCGCCAAATAGCGGTTCTTTTTAAAAGTTTATTGTGAAATTGACCCTAAAGCATCGTTCATTGTACGCACAGCTTGGGCACTTTTGGTAAATTTTTCTTGTTCAGCAGCATCCAATTGTACATCGACTATAGATTCGACACCCTCTTTACCAATGATACATGGAACACCAATACAAATATCTTCTTGTCCATATTCTCCTTCAAGATAAACGGAACAGGGAATCATTCGTTTTTGGTCGTTAATGATACTATCGACAAGATAGGCAACCGATGCTCCCGGGGCATACCAGGCAGATGTACCCAATAATTTGGTTAGTTTTGCTCCTCCAACCATTGTTGCAGCAGCTACTTCTTCCATGGCTTCTTTGGTTAGGTGCTGGCTAACGGGAGTTCCATTATAACTCGCCAAACGAGTCAAAGGTATCATGGTGGTATCGCCGTGACCACCAATAACCATTCCTTGGATATCGTTGGCTGGTTTGTTTAAGGCTTTCGATAAATAGGTTTTGAAACGTGAGCTGTCTAATGCTCCACCCATTCCTATGATCCTATTCTTGGGAAGACCCGTTGCTTTCAAAGCTAAATAGGTCATGGTATCCATTGGATTGGATACAACGACAATGATTGCTTCCGGAGAATGAGCTAGAATACTTTCAGCCACAGATTGAACGATTCCTGCATTTATACCAATTAATTCTTCACGCGTCATGCCTGGTTTTCTTGGAATACCAGAAGTAATGACAACCACATTACTTTTTGCTGTCGCAGAATAATCATTGGTCACTCCAGTAATACGCGTGTTGAATCCAAGGGTTGTTGCTGTTTGCGTTAAATCAAGTGCTTTTCCTTCAGCAAAACCTTCTTTGATATCAAGTAAAACGACTTCGCTTGCAATACGTTTGATTGCAATGTATTCTGCACATGAGGCTCCAACATTTCCAGCCCCTACAATGGTTACTTTCATTTTATTCTGTTTAATAATTAGTTTGCGAGGCAAATTTACGCATCAATATTTGCATAGACGGCATTGCGTTCAATAAAATCACGACGTGGAGGAACCTCGTCTCCCATTAACATTGAGAAGATACGATCGGCTTCACTCCCACTGTCGATGGCTACTTGACGCAGGGTTCTGAATTCAGGATTCATGGTTGTATCCCACAACTGGCTGGCATTCATCTCTCCCAGTCCCTTATAGCGTTGAATACTTGCTCCTTGACCATATTGTTGCATCAATCTGTCGCGTTGATCGTCGTTCCAAGCATATTCCTTCTTGGTTCCTTTTTTCACCAAATACAGAGGTGGAGTTGCGATATACACATATCCAGACTCTACCAACTCACGCATATATCGGAAAAAGAAGGTGAGAATCAAGGTAGAAATGTGACTACCATCTACATCGGCATCACACATGATGACAACTTTATGGTAACGCAATTTTTCTAAGTTGAGGGCCTTACTATCTTCTTCTGTTCCAATGGTAACCCCTAGTGCTGTATAAATATTGCGGATTTCTTCATTTTCAAACACCTTGTGTTGCATGGCTTTTTCTACGTTGAGGATTTTACCTCTCAAAGGTAAAATTGCCTGAAATTTTCGATCGCGTCCTTGTTTTGCTGTACCTCCGGCCGAATCTCCCTCAACAAGAAATACTTCGCAACGGGCGGGGTCTTGTTCAGAACAGTCGGAAAGTTTTCCTGGCAAACCACCTCCACTCATGACCGTTTTACGCTGAACCATTTCTCGTGCCTTTCGGGCTGCATGTCTTGCTTGAGCAGCTAGGATAACCTTTTGAACAATCGTTTTAGCGTCATTGGGGTTTTCCTCCAAATAGTTTTCTAACATTTCCGAAACCGCTTGCGATACTGCAGCTGTTACTTCTCTATTCCCTAGTTTTGTTTTGGTTTGTCCTTCAAACTGTGGTTCGGCTACTTTGACCGAGATGATGGCTGTAAGCCCCTCACGGAAGTCATCTCCACTGATTTCAAATTTTAATTTGTCCAACAAACCAGAACCATCTGCATATTTTTTCAAGGTAGAGGTCAATCCTCTTCTAAAACCAGAAAGATGTGTCCCCCCCTCGTGGGTATTGATATTGTTGACATAGGAATGTAAATTCTCAGAAAAAGAAGTGTTGTAGACCATGGCTACCTCAACAGGAATGCCATTCTTTTCTCCTTCGATGGAAATCACATCTTTGATGATTGCCTCTCTTGTTTCATCTAGGAAGGTGATAAATTCTTTCAATCCTTCTTTGGAATGAAAGGTTTCTTTGATCGTTTCTCCATTCTCGTCGGTACGTCTAAGGTCTATCATATGAATGGTTATTCCCTTGTTTAGATAGGAAAGTTCACGCATACGACCTGCTAGGGTATCGTAGTTGTATTCTAATGTTTGCTGGAAAATTTGTGGATCGGGTTTAAAGGTAACCGTTGTCCCTTTTTTATCGGTCGTTCCTGCTTCACGAACTGAATAGACAGGTTTACCGCGTTCGTATTCCTGTTCCCAAATTTTTCCATCGAGAAAAACTGTTGCTTTAAGGGATTCTGAAAGTGCGTTAACACAAGAAACACCCACACCATGCAAACCACCAGAAACTTTATAGGAGTCTTTGTCAAACTTCCCTCCTGCTCCAATCTTGGTCATCACGACCTCCAGAGCAGAAACGCCTTCTTTTTTATGGATGCCGACAGGAATTCCCCGGCCATTATCTTCCGTTGTAATGGAGTTATCTTCGTTAATGGTCACAGTAATGGCATCACAGTGACCCGCTAAGGCTTCATCGATGGAATTATCAACAACTTCGTAGACCAAATGGTGTAATCCTCTTGTGCCTACATCACCAATATACATTGAAGGCCGCATGCGCACATGTTCCATTCCTTCAAGTGCCTGAATACTATCCGCAGAATACTGTGGACTTTGTGGTGTTTCACTCATAATTTATTTTGGTTTTTAACGTCAAAAACTGACTTAACTCAAATATACTGCATTTAGCCCTCAAAAGCCTATAAATACTAGGCTCAATCCGTTTAAGTTATCAACATTTCATGTGAATAAAAGCACTAAAAATTAGGGGTAGTTGAAAAACAATTTTTTTGTCAATCAAAACTCTTATTTTACTCTTTAAAGTAATGAAAAACAGTTAATTAAGATTAATGAAAAAAAACAGAAGAACAGCTTTTACACTTTTACAGACAGCTCCTAATTTTACGCGATCAAAAAACCTATTCTTGATAGGCATCATCGTGGACTTTTGCAACTGCTCTTCCGCTGGGATCGTTCATGTTTTTAAAGGCCTCATCCCACTCCAAAGCAACGGGAGTACTGCAGGCAACCGAGGGTACTGAGGGAACGCACAATGCCGCAGTTTCACTTGGGAAATGCTCCTCAAAAATACTACGGTAATAAAATTCTTCTTTGTTTTGTGGCGTTTGAGCAGGAAAACGGAAATGCGCATTCGCCATTTGCTCATCGGTTACAGCCTCATTCACCATCTCTTTGAGGGTATCTATCCAATCATAGCCAACACCGTCGGAGAACTGCTCCTTTTGACGCCAAGCGACACTTTCAGGGAGATACTTTTCGAAGGCTTTGCGAATCACCCATTTCTCCATGCGTTCTTTGTTAATCATTTTATCTTCCGGATTGATGCGCATGGCAACATCCATAAACTCTTTGTCTAGGAAAGGAACACGCCCTTCAATTCCCCACGCAGCAAGCGATTTATTTGCACGCAAACAATCGTATTGGTGTAGTTTATCTAATTTACGGACGGTTTCTTCGTGAAAATCTTTGGCCGTTGGCGCTTTATGAAAATATAAATAGCCCCCAAACAACTCATCGGCACCTTCTCCAGAGAGCACCATTTTTATCCCCAGCGCTTTAATAGCTCTTGCCATGAGGTACATGGGCGTTGAAGCGCGAATGGTGGTTATATCATAGGTTTCTAGATGATATACAACATCACGAATAGCGTCCAAACCTTCTTGGATGGTGAATTTAATTTCGTGGTGCACTGTCCCAATATGATCTGCCACCTTTTGTGCCGCAGCCAAGTCGGGGGAACCTTCTAGACCAACAGCAAAGGAATGTAATTGGGGCCACCATGCAGCCTGTTCATCGTCAGACTCAACACGTTTGGCGGCATATAGTTTTGCCAAAGCTGAGGTAACCGAGGAATCTAATCCACCCGATAGCAATACCCCATAGGGAACATCACTCATCAATTGACGTCGCACTGCAGCCGACAAGGCATCGTGAAGTTCGTCTATACTGGTTGTATTTTCTTTGACTGCATCGTATTCCATCCAGTCGCGGGTATACCATTGCACAGGTGCCTCATCTGAACTCAAGTAGTAATGTCCAGGAGGAAACAATTCAATTTTGGTACATACACCTTCCAAGGCTTTTAACTCTGAAGCTACATAAAATGTTCCGTCTGCATCCCATCCCATGTAGAGTGGAATGATTCCCATATGGTCCCTAGCTATAAAATAGGTGTCTTCTAGGGTGTCGTAAATGGCAAAACCAAAGATGCCATTCAGTTCATCCATAAAGGCTGCTCCTTTTTCTTGATAAAGCGCTAAAATAACTTCACAATCTGATTGGGTTGCAAAGCTGTACTTACCGCCCAATTGGTTGCGCAATTCTTTGTGGTTGTATATTTCTCCATTGGCGGCTAACACATAGCGCCCATCTTCACTAAAAAGGGGTTGATTTCCCGAGGTTGGATCAACAATGGCCAAACGTTCGTGGCCAAGAATTGCGTTTTCATTAGAAAATATCCCACTCCAATCTGGACCGCGATGACGAACACGTTTGGCCATTTCCAATACTTGAGGACGCAAATCTTCAGCTGTTTGCTTTAAATCAAAGGCACATACAATACCACACATAGTTTAAAATTTTTAACAAATCTACGTGCAACAAAATATTTTAAAGAACAGTTAGCTGTTTATGGTTAATAATTTAAATCAAAAACAAGCTTTATGCCTATAAATCTAAAGTAATGAATATAAAAAAGCGTTGAAAATAAATAAAATTAAGTTTATTGCTTACGTTGATAAACCATTTCACCGCCTAAAAAAGTCGCCAAAACTTCAGTAGCCAATATTTCGGAATCATTGAGCACCATTATGTCATTGGTGAGTAAAACAAAATCGGCTACTTTTCCAACTTCAATGCTCCCTTTTTCATCTTCTTCAAAATTTGCATAGGCCGCCCATTTCGTCATTCCTTTCAAGGCTTCAGAACGGGAAAGGGCGTTATCCATTTGATAACCTCCTGCAGGGTTTCCATTCAAATCTTTTCTGACCACGGCAGCGTAATAGGTATGAATTGGATTTACGCGCTCAACAGGAAAGTCCGTTCCCAATGCGATTCTGCCCGACCAATCAAGAAGTTCCTTGTATGTATAGGCATTTGCCACTCGTTTCTCTCCCAGGCGTTCGTCTGCCCATTCCATATCACTTGTAGCATGGGTGGGTTGTACTGAGGGTAAAATTTTTGAACCAAACTTCTGAAGATCGACCTTATCCACCACTTGGGCATGTTCGATTCTCCATCGAGGATCTGGACTTATGCTCAGCGCTTTTTTATAGGCGTTTAACACAACTTCATTGGCCGCATCGCCAATGGCATGGGTATTCATTTGAAATCCTTTTTTTGCTAAAATATATGCAAGCTCCTCTATTTTTTCAGGTGAAGTGATGAATAAGCCTTTGTTTTTCTTTTCATCCGTATAGGGCTTTTTTAGGGCAGCACCTCTGCTTCCCAAGGCTCCATCTGCATAGACTTTCACAGAACGAATGGTGAGTCGATCGGTTTGAGTAATTCCTTTGTCCAAGTAGTAGGCTAAATTTTCTGGGGTGTTGGAGATCATTCCATACACACGTATTTTTAATTTATTTACACGCTGTAAGCTGTCTATCAATTCCAGTTGCGCTCTATTTAGCCCTGCGTCGTCTACCGTTGTTAGACCATTTGCAAAGGCAATTTTTTCAGCTTTTTGCAAAGCGATGATCTGCTCTTCTCGAGAGGGTTCAGGTAAAATAGCATAGGCCAAATCCGATGCCTTATCGATTAAAATTCCCGTTGGCTCATTGTTGGCTATGATTACTTCTCCCCCTTCTACTTTGGTGTCCTTGGTTATTTTTGCAGCAGTAAGAACATTGCTATTTACATAGGCGGCATGTCCATCTATACGTTCTAAAACAACTAATTTATCTGGGAAAGCCTTGTCTAGTATTTCTTTGGAAGGGAATTCTTTTAGCTCCCAAAGATTTTGGTCCCAACCGCGACCCATCAAAACCTTAGCCTCTGAGGTTGAGGCAAATGCTTTTAAACGGGCAATGACTTCCTCCACACTTTTTGCTCCTCTAAGATCAACATGCTCTTGGGCTAATCCCAATTGATAAAAATGACAATGCGCGTCAATCAATCCAGGATAAACGGGTATTCCCTTAAGGTCCAACTTCGCCGCAGCACTGTATTTCTCGAGTAAATCTTCATTTCCAACGGCAATAAACTTTCCGTCCTTTACCACCAATGTAGAGGCAAGCTCGAATGAATCGTTAACTGTATATATTCTGGCATTGTGAATGATTAGGTCAGCATTATGGTTTGTACAAGAGGTCGCCCCAATCAAAAGGAGCAGCATGGCTTTAAAAATACTTTTCATTTTTTGGATTTTGAATTACAAAAATAACATAAACCTTGTCAATTCAATCAAAAAGCGAGATCAAAATTATACCGTAGTCCAAGTAAAAACTGTGTGCCAAATACAGGGTAATTACTCCATTGCAATGTGGTTTGATTGGTGAGGTTCTTCCCTTTTAAGAATATCCCCCAGCGTTCACTAAAGGTATAATTCGCACTAAGATCTATTTGAGTAAAAGCATTGAGGTCCTCTATAATTACTGGCGCATTTTGAATATCTTGTCCAATGAACGAATTATCTCTGTAGGCATTTTTGCGTTCCCCCATATGTTTTACTAGCCATTGAAAGTTGATTTTCTGTCCTACTTTTAGGGTACCATTAAACGCTAAGGAAATTTGGGGTAGGTTAAAGGCAGTCATCGCTTCAAGTCTGGTTTGGTCTGTTTCCTCATCAAAGGAATAATCGGCATAACTTGCTTTTAGCTGCATTCGTCCACCGTTTTTAAAGGCAGCAGATAGTTGGGCAGTGACCCCTATTGTTGTAATGGCGGCATATTCTACTTCAAAGCTATTTCCAAGGCGGTAGGCAATAATATTTTGTCTATCAATGTCTTGGCCAAAGTTTCTATACAAAGGCCTCTGCTTGTTTTGTTGATAGTCTAAATTCCATTGGAATTCCCAGCCCGTAAAGAATTTTGAACGCGTCCCCAGTTGGACCATAAGCGGAATGAATGAACTCTGTAAATCTATTGCGGGAGCTACATAGGGGTTTTCGTGTGAAAAAGAACGGAAACTATTTAAGGTCAAATCTCCATCGACCTTTAGGAAGGGAGCAAAACTCCCCTTCTCTGGCAAATATGACAGTGCCAATTGAGGATATACAAAAAGATTGTTTTGGGTAAATTCATCGCCAAGTCCGTAAATAGCTGTGGCACCTATTTTAAACTTAAACTTCCCGCGAATTTTACTGGCAAAGAGAGAAAGACTTCCTTTTCCTACCGAATAATCGATTGGCAAACGACTGTAATAAGCTTCAGAAAACTGGGTGTTTAGGTAGTTAAATTCAGGCAATAAGGTCAATGCCACTCCACCGAAAACCGTTTGGATTTTAGCAGAAAAATCCAGTTCAGCTTCAGCCGTTTTAAAAGCATCTGTGCTTAAATAAGTATTCAACTTTAAGGCTTTGACCCATGGTTCATACCATTGCCAGTTGGAGGTCAAAGAAAAGTAGTTAAGGTTTTGTTTTGGATCGAGGTTTTGCAGGATAAAGGCATCGTCTATGGGCGCACGTAAACCGTAAAAGGATTGCTGATGCTGGCGGTAATTAAGCTGTGAAAAATTGTTTCGTTTGCTGGTCGCGTACTGATGAGAGACATTGAGCAAAAGATTTGATTGTTTGGAATCCAACTGAACATCTTCAAGGTTTCTTAAGAAACCATTGTAATTCACCAACCAATCGATTTTTTGACGTCGATCAATGGAATAATTACTGCTGTAATCGAATAGCAATTGATTTAAGTTCCCAAAAGCAATGGCTGCTCGCGAATTAAACTGAGGTTTCTTTTTCTTGGGTTGTAGTTTTCGTGCACTTCCTTTTGAAGGGACGAAGGTAGAAGCAACCGGAACAGAAAATATACTGTAGGTCACCTCTTTTTTTGGCGCAATGATGGAATTGATGACACTTGGGCTTTGTCTAAGTTTGAAGACATCTTGTAAACTCGGGGTATAGGATTTTATCACTGTTACCTCTTGCACACCAATATTTTCTCTTTCTTGTCCAAAAACGAAACCGACAAAACAGAAGAAAAACACAAAAAGCAACTGTCTATTCATTGGAGTCATTTTCTAGGTTAATGGAGTCGTTGTTCTTTGCTTCCACCATTTTAATGTTTTCAAGATCAGCTTTGGCTTCTTTGATTATATCGGGAAACTGGGTGAAATTCTCAAGTATGGATTCTAGGATATAGGTAGCCTGAAAAGCATCGTCCAATTGGTAAAAGTTTTTGGACATAAGCAATAAGCTTCGCGCGCCCCATTCGGGATATCCACCATAGTTTTGGGCAATATTTTCAATGACGGTATTTGAAGCGGCAAACTCCAATTGCTTGTGTTTTATCTTGGCATCATAAAAGAGAGCTTCTACCGCCCACTCACCTTTAGGTGCTTTTTCCAGTGCTTTGAAGGTCGCTGTCATTTTAGTGATATCCTTAATGGCCTCTAAAGCTTTGGCTAAGATATAGTAGGCATCCCACTTGATTTGTTCTTCTATATTGTTAAGGGCCAAGATGCTTTCTGCGTAGGTAATTGCATCTGTATATTCTTTGGTTTGGAAGTAATACTGCATTAGGTTAAACTGCGCATAGCGCTTGTTCTCGTCAAACTGAGCGAGTTCCTCTAATTTCTTCCAAAATAAAAAAGCCTTGTCTTTCTCTTCCTTTTGAAGCAGGGCTTGAGTAATTCGGACAAGGGACTGTTCTGTATAGGCATTGAACGGCTGATCAATTACCGCTTCATATTGCACTATTGCTTCATCCCATTCCTCTTCCTCAAAGGTCAGCTCAGCAAGTAAAAAGGCAGCACGTATTGAGTTCCCACCCTCTGCATAGGTGGTTAGATAGGATTGTAAAGCACGCTTTAGGGGTTTCTTTTTACCGTCATTGAGGAGGCGTTCGATTGCATCAAAAGAAGCCTTTTCTAGTTCTAGGTCGGGAATGGTGGCTACATCGATTCCCTTCAACCAATCTGAAAAGGCATCGACCGTGTTTTGTTCTATGGCAATTTCTTTAACCGTTTGCAAGGCCTGTTGGGCAAGTGCCTCGTTGGGATAGGTTTCGACCAGTTGTTTTAACACAGCGTTGGCCTCTACGGCTGCTTCATTGTTAAATAAAATTAGACCTTTATTCAATAAGGATTTAGAGCGGTAAGGACTGTCTGCAAATTGACCTATCAAGGCATCGTATGCAGCAATGGCGTTGTTGGTGTCGTCTTGTTTGGTATAAGCCAGGGCCAATTCGAACTGACAATCGTCTACCAGGCTCGAGCCAGGGAATTGTTTGATGATGCGTTGCAACAATTCTATTTTCTGAGCTGTGCGATTCACAAATCCATAGCTGATGGCTTGTTGAAACATGGCATAGGTCCCTTTTTGGGGCTGAAGGGCTGTGGCTTTTTCATATTGATCCATTGCTGGCCAATAGGCCTTTAAGACAAAGTGGCTATCTCCCATGCGCAGGCGTGCATCTCGCTCGTAGTTCAGGCTTTGCGCAGTCGATAAAAATCGTTCAAAGGAAGTAAGGGCTAAGGGATAATTCTTTAAATTAAAATAGGTATATCCGAGATGATAGTCAAATAAATCAGCTCCTTCTAGGGAGGAGAATGTTGGTTGGGACTTTGCTTCAAAGAAAGTTTCCAAAGCAAGGGCATATTCTTTTAACTCAAAATAGGCCTGAGCCTGCCAATACAGAGAGGTGGCAATGATGTAGGGATTTGAATGTGTTTTGATTGCCGCCGCATAAAAATTTATGGCCTCTTTGAACTGCCCTGTTTTATAGAGGGAAGTTGCTTTTAAATACAAAACCTTTTGACGGGCATCATCAAATTCGTTTGCGTTCAATTTTTCGAGTAAAACCAGAGCGGCGTCAAAGTTTTGGGAATTAACGTAGGAATCCAACAGCAATTCTTCGATTTTGGCAACGGCTTCGTTTTTTGGATAGGTGTTGAGAAAACGTTGTAAAACGGCTGACGGGCTTTCGTAGGAATTTCCGAGTGAATAACTCAAACGGGCATAATTCAATAAGGCATCTTCAGTAATTACTGCATCAAAATTCATTTCTGAAGCGCGCTTAAAAGCATTTAATGCAGCGGTTTGCTGATCGGTTTGGAGGTAGCTATCGGCCAAGTGATAATAGGCGTTTTGGGCAACAGCATTTTTACCGTTAATGATTTTATTGAATTGCTCAATGGCCTTTTGGTATTCTTGGACGCGGTAATAGGCATAACCAAGCTGGTAGTTATCGGTATTGTTCCACTTTCCTCTCTTGCCTTTGTATTCCATTAAATAGGGAAGCGCAGAGCGGTAATCTTTTAGGTTAAAATAGCTTTCACCAATGATTTTTGAAAGTTCAGAGGTTTCATTTTCATCTGCGCCTTTTAGGCTTTCTCGGGCCAAGGCAATGGCTTTATCGAAACGGCCCAATTTAAAATTCATGTCGGCCTGAAAATAGCCAACGGTATTGTCATCTTGTTTTCTGTTTAGTTTTTCAAAGTTCCTGTTGGCTTCTTCAAAATCTTCCAGTTGGTAGGCAATATACCCTAGGTAGTAATTCGCATCGTTTTGATACTCGGGTAAGTCTTTGATTTTTTCAAACAATGGTTTGGCATTCTTGTATCGCTTGGAGGCAAAAAAAGTATAGGCCTTATTGAAGTTATAGATTGGACGTTGTACTTTGGCGACTTCTTTTTCGCTGATCTTATTGTACCATTTTAAGGCATAGGAATATTTCCCCTGATCGAAATAAAAGTTTGCTGCATCAAAAAAAGCAGTTTCTGTCAAATAGCTGGTGGGATGATCAATGATGAAAGCGGTAAGCATCTTTTCTGCACCCGAAGTGTTGAGGCGTAAGGCAGAAGCAATGGAATAAAATTCGGCAGCATTTTGACCGTTTTGTAGGTTAGGATAATAGTCCTGTACTTGATAGTATTGTGCCGCTGGTCCAAAAGCATTGGCCGCAAAGAAATATTCGGCTGAAGACAGGGGGGTCGTTTCCCATCCTTGTTGTGCGCTAAGGAGGTGAATTCCACCATACTGCACAGCAAAAAGGAGAATAAAAATATACTGTATTTTGATCTTTAGCATCAGTTAAAATTAGGGCTTCTCTCTCTATTAAGAACGACTGAATTTCCATTTCAGTATAAAAATTATTAACAAAATCTAGAATTCCTTTTTCAGTAGTCCTTCAAGAAATAGTACCTTTAGCTTTGTAACAATTTAATTTTTATCCAAATGGGGCAATCCATTGTTCAATTACAAAACGCTTCCATCTTTCAAAACAAAGAATGCATCTTAAAAGAAGTGAACATAGACGTCCTTTCGGGAGATTTTGTTTTTTTAATTGGAAAAACAGGAACAGGAAAAAGTAGCTTGATTAAAACCCTTTATGCCGATTTGCCCCTGCAACAAGGAGAAGGACGCATTGCTTCTTTTGATTTGACGACAATTCGTCAAAAAGACATTCCATTTTTGAGAAGAAAATTAGGGGTGGTTTTTCAGGATTTTAAACTCCTACCCGACCGCAGTGTTTTTGCCAATCTACATTTTGTGTTGAAGGCCACAGGCTGGAAAGAAAAGGATAAAATCAATGCCCGGATCGAAGAAGTGCTGGCCGAGGTGGGCATGACGGACATAGGCCATAAATACCCCTTTGAATTGTCGGGAGGAGAACAACAGCGTGTGGCCATTGCCCGAGCCTTACTGAATACTCCTGAAATCATAATTGCCGATGAGCCCACCGGAAACCTTGATCCACAAACGAGTTTAGAGATCATGGAAGTTTTTCGAAAATTGCACCAACAGGGTATGACCGTCTTGATGGCCACCCACGATTACAATATGATTGTCAAATTCCCAGGGAAAATTTTACGCTGTGACCAAGGGGCGGTCTATGAAGTGGTGCAGAAAAAAGAGGG
>CAJQKN010000011.1 GCA_905478905.1 uncultured Flavobacteriaceae bacterium
ATAACATTCAGCCTCAGGCCTACAAAACCTGGTTCGAGCCCATTGTTCCATTGAAACTTTCTGAAAACGCACTTAGCATTCAGGTGCCCAGCAAATTTTTTTATGAGTGGTTAGAAGAGCACTATGTGAAATTACTCAAAATAGCGCTCACCAAAGAACTGGGAGAATCGGCACGTTTGGTCTATGTCATCAAAATGGAAAACACTTACGGAAACAAGCAACCGTTTACGGAAAGTATCCCAAGTAGCCAGCAAGCTGCCGTAAAGTCACAACAAGTTGATGCCCCTCTGAGCAGCATGAGTACTCAATTGCGGAATCCTTTTGTTATCCCAGGAATTCGCAACCTACAAATAGAATCACAACTCAACCCAAACTATAATTTTCAAAATTTCTTGGAAGGGGATTCCAACCGCTTGGCTCGTTCTGCAGGTATTGCTGTAGCGAACAAACCTGGAGGAACATCCTTTAATCCATTATTGATTTTTGGAAATGTTGGTTTAGGGAAAACTCACCTGGCACATGCCATCGGTATTCAAATAAAAGATAAATTTCCCGACAAAACTGTATTGTATATTTCTGCAGAGAAATTCACACAGCAATACATTGAATCGGTAAAAAAGAACACCCGGAACGATTTCATTCACTTTTATCAAATCATTGATATCTTAATCATTGATGATGTTCAGTTTTTTTCTGGAAAATCAGGTACTCAGGATGTTTTCTTCCATATTTTCAATCACTTACATCAAAACGGGAAACAAGTCATTTTGACTTCAGACAAATCTCCTGTTGACATGCAAGATATTGAACAACGTTTATTGTCACGTTTTAAATGGGGGCTTTCTGCCGAATTACAACAACCCAACTTCGAGACTAGAATTTCTATCCTCAAAAACAAACTTTACCGCGACGGTGTTGTAATTGAAGATGATATCATTGAATTTGTTGCCAAAAACATCAAAAGTAATGTTCGTGAATTGGAAGGGGCTATCATATCCTTGATTGCTCAGTCATCATTCAACAAAATGGATATTACCCTTGAATTAGCAAGAGAGATTGTAGACAAGTTTGTCAAAAACACCAAAAGAGAAGTCAGTATTGACTACATCCAAAAGGTGGTTTCCGAGTACTTCCAAATGGATGTAGAAACCCTACAATCCAAAACACGAAAACGTCATATTGTTCAGGCGCGTCAATTGGCCATGTATTTTGCTAAGAAATTCACCAAAGCCTCTTTGGCCAGTATTGGAACACAAATTGGAAAACGTGATCACGCTACTGTTTTACACGCTTGTAAGACTGTTGACAATCTTTCCTTTACCGACAAGCAATTCCGCAAATATGTCGAGGACCTCAACAAGAAGCTAACGCTTTAAGTTTTATGAAACCTGGAAATGTTTTGATGGTCTGCCTGGGAAACATTTGCCGCTCCCCCCTCGCCCATGGTATTTTTGAACATCTATTAAATGATGAATCAGTTCGTGTAGATTCGGCAGGTACGGCTAACTACCACAGCGGTGCTTCGCCAGACATTAGAAGTATTGCAACAGCCAAAGCACATCAAATTGACATTTCTCAACAAAAAGCAAGGCAATTTACCCGAAATGATTTCGAGGCATTCGATTATATCTATGTAATGGACAAAGATAACCTCCGCAATGTGCTAGCCATGGCTAAAACTGAAGGAGAACGCAACAAGGTCAGACTACTGTTGGAAACAGAAGAAGTAGAAGATCCTTATTATGGTGGACCAGAAGGTTTTGACATTGTCTATAAAAAAATATATACTGCTTGTAAAAAAATTCTTGCCCAATGGAACCCCTAATCCCACCAAAAAACGCCCCCATTCTTTATTTAATTCCCTGTACTTTGGGGGATACTCCTCCCATGGAAGTACTTCCACTGACCATTCGATTAACCATTGAACCCCTTACCCATTTTATTGTAGAAAATGAAAAGGAAGCACGGAGGTTTATCAAACGTATTGCTCCCCAAAAAAAACAAGACGAATTGGTGCTCTATCCATTAAATAAATTCAGTGATCCCATGGAGCTACAAACCTATCTTACCCCCATGGAAAAGGGGCATTCAATGGGCTTGCTGTCAGATGCTGGTTGTCCTGGGATTGCAGATCCAGGTGCTGTGATGGTCAAGCGTGCCCATGCCAAAAACTATATTGTCAAACCCTTGGTTGGTCCCTCTTCTATTTTATTGGCCATGATGGCCTCTGGCATGAATGGTCAGTCCTTCGCCTTTAACGGCTATTTACCCATTGACAAACAAGAACGAGCAAGGACCATTAAACGCTTGGAAAAACATTCAGGTGATTATGATCAAACACAGGCTTTTATTGAAACCCCTTATCGCAATGAACAGCTTCTCGACGACTTCACAAAAAACCTATCTCCCAACACTCAACTAAGTATCGCTTGCGACCTCACCTTGCCGACAGAATGGGTCAAAACTGCCCCAATAAATCAATGGAAAAATTGCAAGGTAGACCTTCACAAGAGGCCAGCTATATTCTTGTTTCACAAAGAATTAGCGATATAAACGCTGTTGATTGAGCCAACGGTAATAGCGCTGTGCTTTTCGGTTGTGTTCCCCTAAACTTTTAGAAAAATCATGGTACCCTGGTTTCCTGGGATCAACGACAAAATAGAGGTAATTGTGCTCTTTGGGAAAGAGAACCGCATCGATGGCAGAAATATCTGGCATCGTAATGGGCCCAGGAGGTAAGCCCTTTACTCGGTAGGTATTGTAGGGGGATTTAAGTTTCAAGTCTTTTTTGAGCACTCTACGTATAACCATTGTAAAGTCATTTGCCTCCCTTTTTAGGGCATAAATTACGGTAGGATCGGCCTGTAAACGCATTCGTTTTCTCAAGCGATTTAAATACACCTGCGCAATGGCTGGTCGCTCCTCCACTTTAGCCGTTTCTTTGTGTACAATCGAAGCTAAGCTAATGACTTCTATGGGTGTCAACCCTTTCTCTTTTGCTGCAGCAAGCCGCTTTGGCGTCCAAAAACGCTTGTACTCTTTAAACATACGAGATTGAAAATCTTGTGCAGAGGTGTTCCAGAAAAACTCATATGAGTTAGGCAGATACATGGCCAAAGCAGTCTCGGGAGTAAAGCCGTTTTCCTTTAAAAAATCTGTAGCTAAAAACTGCAGTATTAACGATAAGCTATCTGCTTCTATTTGAGAGGCTAATCGACCTGCTAAATTTGCCAAACGCTCTTGGTTGTTGAAGGTAACCATAACGGGTAAAGACGCTACTCGTAAGCTATTGATGATCTCGTTGTTGTTCATCCCTTTTTGAATGGCATATTTTCCACCGCGAATGTTATCCAGATAAGCTTTCTTTTGGGCAGCAACAAGAAAATCTTTTGGCGACTTCAACAAAGGAGAGAGGTTTTCCATCAATGCATTTACAGAACTATCTGTGGCGATAAATACATAGGAAATCTCATTGTTAAAGGAGGTGTTTGGGAAAAAGAACACCCGATAAAACGCATAGGTAAAATAGAAGCCAATGGCAGTAATTATTAGTATGATGGCTAAGCCTATTTTACGTTTATACATGATTAATTTTTTGAAAAACCACTTCATCGTGGTAACGATTGTTATAAAAATTCCATTCTTTTTTGACTGCAGTACGCACATATCCCAGCGCATCGAACAGGGCTAAGCTAGCAGCATTCTCTTCTCCAACAGCTGCGTATAATTGATTTAATTTCAATTGATTAAAGGCAATCTCTTCTAGTAAAATCAAGGCTCGCTTTGCCAAACCTTTCCTTCTGTTTTCTTCTTCAATAACGACACCAACCCCTGCTCGTTTGTGTGTGGGATCAAAATTGTAAAGATCGATCAAGCCTAGAGGGGTTTGAGCAGGATTTGCCAACACATAGCGCTGTTGTTTTACACTAAAAATATCTTGATGGGCGTTGGCAATATATTCTTCTAATACCGTTCGGGTATAAGGAACCAACGTATTGGAAAGGTGCCATAGGGATCGATCATTTTCTATGGCGAAAAGAAAATCAATGTCGGTTGGGACAAGGGATCTTAAGTGGAATTGATCGATGTTCATTCAAATTCGCCTGCAAAGACATACTTGGCAGGACCTTTTAGGTAAATAGAGGTATATTTCGTGCCATCTGTGCTAAAAGAAACCTCTAAGCTTCCTCCTTGCACCTCTATGGTCATTTGGTTGGCAGGGGTTAATCCACGCTTGTGCATGGCAATTGCCACAGCTGTTGCTCCAGTACCACAGGACAGCGTTTCGTCTTCCACTCCCCTTTCATAGGTACGGATCGCAAAATGGGTGTCATTTAATTTTTCAACAAAATTCACATTGGACCCCGCTTCAAAATAAGGCGCTCCTTGACGAATCAAACGACCTTTTTCTTTAACGGGAAACTGCGCCAGTTGTTCAACCATTTCCACATGGTGAGGTGAACCGGTATCTAAAAAAGTATAGCCTTCAGCGCAATTAATCGCTTCAACATTGTGCATCCTCAATGACACACTACAATCAGCCTCTAGGACTGCAGTATGCTCACCGTCAATTGCTTCGAAGCGAGCCTTGGTAGTGATGATTCCTAAGCTTGCTGCAAAGGCTACTGCACAACGTGCCCCGTTTCCGCAGAGGGTACTCTCTCTTCCATCAGCATTGAAATAAACCATCTTAAAATCAGCTGTACTGCTTTGTTGCAACAAAATCAACCCGTCAGCGCCAATTCCAAAACGGCGGTCACAACAGCGCTCAATGAAACTGTGATCACGAGCAGGAAAGTTCCTTACACGATCATCGATCATGACAAAGTCATTCCCCGTTCCTTGGTATTTGTGAAAGCTAAATTTCATAGACCACAAACTTACGGAATATTTTAAGTATTTATTGGCTGTTAAAGACACGTTAAAGGCTTTTTCGGTAAGGCAAAGCTTTTCTTATTTTTGGGGTAAAATATTATTTCTATGAAAACTACATTACAATTGATCGGTGTTGCGCTAGTAAGTTCCTTTCTCACAGTTCAACTCGTTTTCTTCCTCACACCAACAACTTCAGTAAGTCAAAATGAACCACCACCACTGGTTCACCCCACAGCCTATGCCTATAACCTCAATGGTCTGGCTGCCGCTCCCACCGACTTTGTTGTAGCGGCTGAAAAAAGTATTGATGCTGTTGTACATGTAAAAAATACTGCCTCGCGAAATGAGGATTATTCTCCACTTGAATATTTTTACGGAAAACGCATCAATCCGGAACGCATAGGAACAGGCTCTGGAGTCATTGTTTCTCCCGATGGATACATCATCACCAATAACCACGTGATTGAGGACGCCTCCAAGATTGAAGTAACGACCAACGATAATGTGCGTTATACCGCCCGCTTAGTCGGTACAGATCCCTATACCGATATTGCCGTTCTCAAGATAGATACCGAGGTAAATCTCCCCTATTTATATTTCGGGAATTCAGCCACAACCCAGGTTGGTGAGTGGGTCT
>CAJQKN010000012.1 GCA_905478905.1 uncultured Flavobacteriaceae bacterium
AGACCAACCTGAACGCGTTCCAACCATTATGCATATTGCGCTACAAATTGCAGCTGCTCTTTCCTCTATTTGCGAGCCCTTTTTACCCCATAGCGCAGAAAAACTTCGTGGAATACTGAACATGGATACACCATTGTCATGGGAAAAAATCGCCAACGGATCTGTCTTGTTGAAAGCGAGCCATTGTATTGGGGAACAAACTCTATTATTCAGTAAAATTGAAGATACTATCATTGCACAACAGCTAGAAAAATTGGCAAAAACAAAAGAAAAAAACGAACAGCCCGCTGCCAATCTTCCGGCAATCAAAGAGCTGATTCATTTTAATGATTTTAATAAGCTTGACCTCAGAGTTGGAACCATTACTGCTGCCGAAAAAATAGCAAAAGCAAAAAAATTATTACAACTTCAAGTAGATTTGGGCAATGAAACACGTACCATCGTTTCAGGTATAGCCGAAAGTTTCTCCCCCCAAGAAGTTGTTGGACAAAAGGTCACTGTTTTAACCAACCTGGCTCCTAGAACCATTCGAGGTGTAGAAAGTCAAGGCATGTTACTTATGAGTGAAAATGCTGAGGGAAAAATGGTCTTTATTTCGCCAGACAAAGGTGGAGAAAATGGTTTTCCCATTCATTAATGCTATCCATCGCTCATCATCCTATTTATCAATTGCCTTTGCCTAAGGGACATCGGTTTCCCATGGAAAAATATGATCTTCTCCCACGGCAACTTCTCCATGAAGGTACCTGTTCGGCTGATGACTTTTTTGTGCCTAAAAAATTAGACCAAGCTACCATCGAACGTGTGCACACCCCTGCTTATGTAAAACATTTGTTCGATCTCAGCTTGGACCGAAAAGAAATTCGGAAAATTGGCTTTCCCCTAAGTGAACAACTTATTGAACGAGAAATAACCATCGCTGGTGGAACCCTCGAAGGATCGCTTCGCGCACTAGACACTGGGATTGCAATGAATATAGCTGGTGGGACACATCACGCATTTAGCGGACAAGGAGAAGCCTTTTGTTTGCTGAACGACCAAGCCATTGCTGCTCAGTATTTATTGGATCATCGAAAAGCAACAAAAATTTTAATTGTCGATTTGGATGTACATCAAGGCAATGGAACCGCTGAAATTTTTAAGAATAATCCAGATGTATTTACCTTTTCGATGCACGGCGCTAAAAACTATCCTTTTCACAAAGAGAAAAGTAATCTCGATATTGGCCTTAAAGACGGAACCACAGACAGCGAATACCTCGCCCTTTTACACGATATACTGCCCCGATTAATTGACGAGCAACAACCTGATTTTATTTTTTACCTCTGCGGTGTAGACGTTGTTGCCACAGATAAACTAGGACGTCTAGGCATGAGTATTGAAGGTTGTAAGGCGAGAGACTTTTTTGTGTTGGAAAACTGTAAAAAAAGCGGCATACCCCTACAATGCAGCATGGGTGGCGGGTACTCCAAAGACATTAAAATCATTCTTGAAGCCCATGCAAACACCTTCCGGGTGGCACAAGAATTTTATGGCTGATGCCAGGTTGTCCCACGCATTTTCGCAGCTGCAATGACAATGTCCTTCCTGCTTACTTGACCCACTAAAGTCCCCTTGTGCAGCACAGGAAAGCGACGTCTACCCGTTGAGTGAAACATCGATGCAGCGTCAAATAAACTCATCTCAGCTGGCAATGTCTCTACTTTTGAGGTCATAAAGTGACCGACAGATTTATCTAAAATGGGCATATTAAAATAACGGCTGTCCGAAATTTCTTTCATACAATCGGCTTCAGAGATGATCCCGATCAATTGTCCTTTTTCATCCACAACAGGTCCCCCTGAAATGCGATTCTTGATCAAGACCTTCATCACATCATGGATAGATTGATCTATCTTGAAGGTAACAATATTTGTTGTCATAATATCACGCACTAATATGTTGACCGGTTTTGCTTTTTCACTATCGGCGCGTGGACCTTGGAAACTTTTTACTGCCATGATTTTAAGGTTTAGGTGAATATACAAGATAATAAAAAATAAATTAAATGCATATCTAAGCAATCCTTCGCTATCTTTAGGGTAATCATATGAAGGAGAAAAACATCAAGTCAATTGGGGTTTTGGGCTGTGGATGGTTAGGTCTACCGCTGGCAAAACAGCTTGTCACTGCAGGATATTCTGTTCGTGGTACTACCACTACAAAAGAAAAGCTTACTGAAATTAAATCTGCAGGGGTTAGCCCATTTTTAAGTGAATGTACCGCCTCCGACTGTTCTTCTTTGGCCCCTTTCCTTTTAGGTCTTGAGCTACTCATTATCGCCATCCCTCCTGGAATTAGAAAGCATCCTACAAAACGTTTTGACCTTGTGATTGAAGAAATCATAAAAGAGGTTAATGCCCATAAGATTAGGAAGGTTATTTTCATAAGTAGTACGTCGGTCTACGGACAGGCTGTTGGAAAAATCGACGAAAGCCACAAGGCAAATCCTGATTCCGAATCGGGAAAACAACTCTTGGCCTGTGAACAAAAACTGTTGATAAATCCTTTTTTTGAGAGTTGTATTTTACGATTTGGCGGATTAATTGGTCCTAACCGACACCCTGT
>CAJQKN010000013.1 GCA_905478905.1 uncultured Flavobacteriaceae bacterium
CGTATTCAACCCCAGAATACGAACAATATGCATTCCTCAACCGTGCAACAGGACCCTACTGGTGGGCCTATTGGGCGATGATGAGCTGTAATGTTTTTTCACCACAGTTTATGTGGTCCAAAAAACTTAGAACAAGTATTATGTTCTCCTTTATTATTTCCATTGTTGTAAACATTGGAATGTGGTTCGAGCGTTTTGTGATCATTGTGACCTCGCTTCACCGTGATTACCTTCCATCTTCGTGGACGATGTTCTCTCCCACCTTTGTCGATATCGGAATAT
This sequence comes from uncultured Flavobacteriaceae bacterium, assembly GCA_905478905.1. Lineage (GTDB taxonomy): Bacteria > Bacteroidota > Bacteroidia > Flavobacteriales > Flavobacteriaceae > Arcticimaribacter. The sequence goes on from CAJQKN010000013.1 coordinate 283, forward strand.
TTATTGGAACCATTGGCTTCTTCTTTGTGCTCTTCTTGCTCTATGCACGCACATTCCCTGTAATTGCACAAGCTGAAGTAAAAACAATATTAAAGTCCTCGGGCGAGAACTATAAAAAATTAAGAGACGGAAATGAGTAATCAAGTAATTCACGCATTATACGACGATGATGACACGCTACTAAGCGCTGTCAAAGAAGTGCGCGCAGAAAAGCACCACATCGAAGAAATTTACACGCCTTTTCCTGTTCATGGGCTAGACAAAGCAATGGGCCTAGAAGAAACGCGTATTGCTATTATGGCTTTTATTTATGGCTGTATTGGATTTAGTGTTGCAATAATTATGATCAACTTTATCATGATTACTGACTGGCCACAAAACATTGGTGGAAAACCAAGTTTCACTTTTTTAGAAAATTTACCCGCCTTTGTGCCAGTAATCTTTGAAATGACCGTTTTCTTTGCAGCGCATCTAATGGTAATCACCTTTTACCTTCGCAGTCGTTTATGGCCTTTTAAAGAAGCTGAAAACCCAAATCCATTGACAACCGATGACAAGTTTTTGATGGAAATTTCTATGGATGGAAATGAGGAGCAGCTAACAGCCTTATTGAAAAAAACGGGAGCGATTGAAATTACAATCCCAGAAAATACGGAAGAAAAATGAAGCAACTAATAGCACTTTCATTCAGTATCATGGTGGCCCTAGGACTAGGGTCTTGCCAAGATCCGTCTAAACCGAATTATCAATATTTTCCTAATATGTATGAGCCGGTAGGCTATGAAACCTATGCAGATTCTGAGGCTTTTGCCAATGGAGTAGAAGCACAGCTTCCTGCAGAGGGTTCTATTGCACGTGGCTGGGAACCCTATGGCTATCCTGATACTAATGAGGGATATGAAGCAGCTAAGGTAGAATTAAACTCCCCCCTTGTTTATGATGACCTAAACCTTGCTAATGGAAAGGAATTATATGGAATTTACTGTGCCGTTTGTCATGGTAATAAAGGCGATGGTCAAGGAATTTTGATGACACGCGAAAAGTTTTTAGGTGTGCCTAGCTATGCCGATCGTGTAATTACTGAGGGAAGTATTTACCATGTACTGATGTATGGCAAAAACGCCATGGGATCTCATGCAGGTCAAGTGAACGCAACAGAACGCTGGCAAATTGCTCAGCATGTGATGGAACTAAGAAGCTCGCTTCTCAAATAATATTAAAGGTCTATGTATACGTTTTCAAATAAACTCAGAAATTTAGCCTTTGCCCTGATGGTAGTTGGTTTTGCCGGTTTGGTCTACGGGTTTTTAGCCGCTCCTAAAACGGTTGAGGAAGCCAAAGCCATGGTTGCAACAGCGCATCATGGTGACGAGCACGGAGCAACAGCCGATGAACATGCATCAACAACTGCTCACGCTTCAGAGGAACATGCTGAAGAAGCCCATGCTTCGGAAACACATGCAGAAGAAACACATGGTGAAGAACACGATGCCTCTCACGATGAACATCTTTTACATCAACTACAAAATAAGCCTTGGGCTGCGCTATATGTTGCCGCCTTTTTCTTCTTTATGATCGCTCTTGGTGTATTGGCTTTTTACGCCATACAACGTGCCGCTCAAGCAGGATGGTCTCCTGTACTCTACAGAGTAATGGAAGGTATCACAGGCTATTTGTTGCCCGGAGGAATAATCGTAATTGTTATACTTGCTCTATCGGGTTTGCACTTCAATCACCTTTTCATTTGGATGGACCCAGAGGTTGTTGCACATGATAAATTGATTGCAGGTAAAGTAGCTTTCTTGAATGTGCCTTTCTTCCTTGCAAGAGCTGTATTTTTCTTAGCTGGATGGACATTGTATCGTTTTATCTCAAGAAAATATTCCTTGGCTCAAGATGAAGCCTCAGACATTTCAAATCATGTAAAGAATTTTCGCTGGTCTGCAGGATTCCTTGTTTTTTATATCGTTACGGAATCGATTATGTCGTGGGATTGGATCATGTCCATAGACCCACACTGGTTCAGTACATTATTTGGATGGTATGTTTTTGCCAGTATGATGGTGACCGGAGTAACTGTAATTGCTTTAATCACGATCTACCTAAAATCAAAAGGGTTTTTGGATTTTGTCAATGACTCTCACATTCATGATTTAGGGAAGTTTATGTTTGGATTTAGTATTTTTTGGACCTATTTGTGGTTTTCTCAATTCATGCTTATTTGGTATTCAAATATTCCAGAGGAAGTAACCTATTTCATTACCCGAATTGAAGATTACAACATTACCTTCTTTGGTATGGTAGTAATGAACTTCTTGTTCCCTCTATTGATCCTGATGAATAGCGATTACAAGCGCACCAATTATTTTATCATCATGGCGGGAATTGTCATTGTTTTAGGACATTATTTAGATATTTTCAACATGATCATGCCTTCAGCAGTTGGCGATCAATGGTTTATAGGAATTCCAGAAATTGGAGGATTTTTATTCTTCTTAGGCCTGTTCCTATTCGTAGTATTTACAGAATTAACGAAAGCACCACTTTTGGCCAAGGGAGATCCTTATATGGGCGAAAGCGAACGTTTTCATTATTAAAATATAATTAGAAAGAGATAGATGACGGCTATACTAACCCTTACGGTACTTGTTTTAATCGGAATTTCCATTTGGCAAATTTCCAAGATGTTTGATTTGTCCCAAACCGAACGCAACACTTCACAGATTGCCAACGATAAGGACAACAACACCCAAGGAAAGCTAATGTTTGCCTTTTTGGTATTCATTTACTTATTAACCCTTTATTCGTTCTATGCATGGGGCAGTGTATTGTTGCCTGAGGCAGCCTCGGAACACGGAAGTCAATATGACAATTTAATGTGGATTTCCTTTGCATTGATCTTTTTTGTGCAAACGGTTACCCAAGCCTTATTACACTATTTCTCTTATAAATACCGCGGTGAGAAAGGAAAGAAAGCATTGTTTTATGCAGATAATGACGTACTTGAAGCCATTTGGACCATAATTCCCGTAATTACATTGGCTGGGTTAATTTTATACGGTCTCTATACCTGGACTTCTATCATGAATGTTGAAGAAAACGACGAAGCCCTTGTGGTTGAGTTGTATGCTCAACAGTTCAACTGGAAAGCTCGATATGCAGGACAAGACGGTGTTTTGGGTGACGCTAACGTTCGGTTTTTGCAAGATTTTGATGGAAAAAATCAAGTTGGTATCGATGCCACCGACCCAAATGGTCTTGATGATGTGATAGTGCAGGAACTGCACTTACCTGTTGGAAGAGAAGTTATTTTTAAGATGCGATCGCAAGATGTTTTACACTCTGCCTATATGCCTCACTTCCGAGCACAAATGAACTGTGTTCCGGGAATGATTACTGAGTTTGCTTTTACGCCCATCACCACCACCGATGAGATGCGTCAAAACCCAGATATGATTGCTAAAGTGAAAAAAATCAATAAAATTAGAGTAGAGAAAAGCAAAGATTTGGTGGCCAAGGGAGAAGAAGCCCTAGAGCCATATATCTTTGATTATTTATTATTGTGTAACAAAATCTGTGGGGCTTCTCACTACAACATGCAAATGAAGATCATTGTAGAAACACCCGAAGAGTATGAAAAATGGATCGCCCAACAACCAACCTTTGCACAAGTCATTCAATAATTTAAAAAAAGAAAAAGATATGTCAGCAGTAGCGCACGCACACGAAGAGGATCACGGACATCATCACAAAGAAACGTTCATGACGAAGTATATCTTCAGTCAAGATCACAAAATGATTGCCAAGCAATACCTAATTACTGGTTTGTTTATGGGAATTATTGGGATCGCAATGTCCTTGTTATTTAGAATTCAATTGGCATGGCCAGAGCAGTCGTTTGCCATCTTTGAAGTGTTATTAGGTAAATGGGCTCCAGAAGGAGTTATGGATCCTAATGTCTATTTAGCCTTGGTAACCATACACGGAACAATCATGGTCTTTTTTGTACTGACCGCTGGTTTAAGTGGAACCTTTAGTAACCTCTTGATTCCATTACAAATTGGTGCACGTGATATGGCTTCTGGATTGTTGAACATGATATCATTCTGGTTGTTCTTTTTATCGTCAACCATAATGATCGCTTCTTTATTTGTTGAAGCAGGACCCGCTGCAGCTGGATGGACGATTTACCCACCTCTATCTGCATTGCCACAGGCTCAGCCTGGATCTGGTCTTGGAATGACACTTTGGTTGGTTTCCATGGCAATTTTCATTGCCTCCTCTTTACTTGGTTCTTTGAACTATATCGTAACTGTAATTAATCTTCGTACCAAAGGGATGTCAATGTCTCGTTTGCCTTTGACAATTTGGGCTTTCTTTGTGACTGCTATTATTGGTGTTGTCTCTTTCCCTGTACTTTTATCGGCAGCCTTGTTGCTGATTATGGACAGGAGTTTTGGAACATCCTTTTTCCTTTCAGACATCTTTATTCAAGGTGAAGTATTGCATTACCAAGGTGGATCTCCTGTATTGTATGAGCACCTTTTCTGGTTCCTTGGGCATCCAGAAGTATATATTGTTTTGCTACCAGCACTAGGAATTACATCGGAAATTATTGCGACCAATTCACGTAAACCAATCTTTGGATACCGTGCAATGGTTGCTTCTATTTTAGCCATTGCATTCTTGTCTACCATTGTTTGGGGTCACCATATGTTTATCTCTGGAATGAATCCATTCTTAGGGTCGGTATTTACCTTTACAACCCTTTTAATTGCGATTCCATCTGCGGTAAAGGCATTTAACTACATCACCACACTGTGGAAAGGAAACCTTCAGTTAAACCCCGCCATGTTATTTTCAATTGGTTTGGTTTCGACGTTTATTTCTGGTGGACTAACGGGGATTATTTTAGGGGATAGTACGCTTGATATTAATGTTCATGATACTTATTTTGTTGTTGCACACTTTCACTTGGTTATGGGTATCTCTGCCCTTTACGGTTTATTTGCGGGAGTATACCATTGGTTCCCAAAGATGTTTGGGAAGATGATGAATAAAAACCTCGGATATGTTCACTTCTGGGTAACCGCAGTATGTGCTTATGGGGTATTTTTCCCAATGCACTTTATCGGAATGGCAGGTTTACCAAGACGTTATTATACCAATACTAATTTTCCTTATTTTGATGATATTGCCGACATTAATATTGTAATTTCTCTTTTTGCTTTTGCCGCAGGAGCAGCACAATTGGTCTTTTTGTATAACTTCATTCACAGTATTTTTTATGGAAAACCTGCTGAGCAGAATCCATGGAAATCGAACACAATGGAATGGACGGCACCTGTTGAGCACATGCACGGTAACTGGCCCGGTGAGATTCCTGAAGTTCACCGTTGGGCATATGACTATTCTAAACCTGGCCAAGAAGAAGACTGGGTATCTCAAATTGTTCCCTTAAAAGAAGGAGAAGAAGAGTTGCAGCATTAATCTTTTTACAGAATAATAGATGAAAGAGGCCTTTGGGCCTCTTTTTTTGTTCTGTTCTGTTATATTTGTTAAATGAATGAAAATCTTGATCCCACCAATGAACATTTCTCTCCAGAAGAGCAAGACATTGATCGCGCATTACGCCCCTTAAGTTTTGATGATTTTGCGGGTCAAGAGGCAATTCTTGAAAACCTAAAAATATTTGTAGCTGCAGCCAATCAGCGCGAAGAAGCATTGGATCACACCCTATTCCACGGTCCTCCTGGTTTGGGCAAAACCACTCTGGCACATATTTTAGCAAGCGAGCTCAATGTCGGTATAAAGATGACTTCAGGGCCAGTTTTGGATAAACCTGGAGATCTAGCCGGTTTGTTAACTAACTTAGAGCCAAGAGATATCTTATTCATTGATGAAATTCATCGTTTAAGTCCAATAGTGGAAGAATACCTATATTCTGCCATGGAAGACTATAAAATCGATATTATGATTGAATCTGGGCCAAATGCACGCACAGTTCAAATAACGTTAAACCCATTTACCCTAGTTGGTGCAACGACTCGTTCTGGCCTATTAACTGCCCCCATGCGAGCGCGTTTTGGCATTAGTAGTCGCTTGCAATATTATTCAACCGAGCTTTTATCAACAATAGTTGAACGGAGTTCTGCCATCTTAAATGTACCCATAAAAGAAGATGCTTCCATCGAAATTGCCGGTAGAAGTAGGGGAACACCCCGAATTGCCAATGGTTTGTTAAGACGTATTCGCGATTTTGCCCAAATAAAAGGAGATGGAAAAATTGATCTACCCATTACACAATATGGATTGAATGCTCTCCAAGTAGACACTCACGGTTTAGACGAAATGGACAATAAAATACTTACGACACTAATCGATAAGTTCAAAGGTGGACCCGTTGGTATATCAACTCTAGCCACTGCCGTTTCTGAGAATGGAGAAACCATTGAAGAAGTATATGAGCCTTTCCTTATTCAACAAGGTTTCATTGTCCGCACACCTCGAGGCAGAGAAGTAACCGAGTTGGCCTACAAACACTTGGGGAGAATAAAAGGAAATCAGGGAGGTTTGTTCTAGTCGTTATATTTCTACATGCCTAATAATCGCTCACAATATTCTGCCTTAATAAAAAAAGAAGCCAAAGCCTTAGGTTTTTTTTCCTGCGGAATTGCCAAAGCAGCTTTTTTGGATGAGGAAGCGCCAAAACTTGAACAGTGGCTCAAGGAGGGTCGGCATGGAAAGATGACCTATATGGAAAAGTATTTCGACAAACGACTTGATCCCACTCTACTTGTTCCTGGTGCTAAGAGTGTTGTTTCCTTATTGCTGAACTACCATACCGAGGACAAACAGCATGATCCATCTGCTCCAAAATTATCTTCCTATGCTTTTGGGCAAGATTATCATAGCGTTATAAAAGAAAAACTAACACAATTGATGCTGCGTTTACGTGATCAAATCGGTGAAATTGAAGGTCGGGTATTTGTTGATTCAGCACCGGTTATGGACAAAGCTTGGGCTAAACGCGCTGGTTTGGGATGGTTGGGTAAAAACACCAATTTGATTACCAAAGAAGGGGGATCTTTTTTTTTTATTGCTGAACTTATTATTGATTTGGAATTGGAATATGACCTGCCCGTAGCCGATCATTGTGGGACGTGTACGGCATGTATTGATGCCTGTCCCACAGATGCATTGACAGCCCCCTACGCTATT
>CAJQKN010000014.1 GCA_905478905.1 uncultured Flavobacteriaceae bacterium
GTAGGGAGCTGCATTGTCAAATCTTTGTAACGCTTGGCCTCATAGTCAGAATTCATTTGTTGAAGGGCAGTATCTAAAGCAATTTTAAATTCTTCGGGATTGTTTGGGGGTACGTGAAACTCAATCATCCATTCATGACTTCCTTTGGTTTCATCTTGCATAAAAACAGGAGCGGCTGTGTAGTCTACCACCTCAACACCACAAAGCTTGGCGGCTTGTGCAATAGCTCTATCTGCATTTTCAATCACCAATTCTTCTCCAAAGGCATTAATGAAATGCTTGGTCCTACCCATGATTTGAATACGATAGGGAGACAATGAAGTGAAACGAATCACATCGCCAATTTTATAGCGCCATAGACCGGCATTTGTCGTAATGACAAGTGCATAATGCACCCCTAATTGAACCATCTCCAAGGGGATGATAGCAGCATCGCTTTCGCCTAAGGGAATGAACTCATAAAAAATACCATAATCGAGCATGAGCAATAATTCATCAGAACCATTTTGATCTTGGATGGCAAAAAAACCTTCAGAGGCGTTATACGTCTCGTAGTACTTCACATTTTGACCTTCAAAAAGAGTATCGTATTGATTTCGGTAAGGATGAAAACTTACGCCACCGTGGAAATATACTTCAAGATTAGGCCAAATATCATTCAATTTCTTCTCTGGAGATGCTTCCAATATTTTGTGTAACAACACCAACATCCATGACGGTACACCAACCAAACTTGTGACATTTTCCTTTGAACACTCTATGACCATCGCGGCTAACTTTGCCTCCCATTCGGCCATTAAAGAAACCTTTAAACTGGGTGTGGTATTGATTTCAGCCCAAAGAGGAAGGTTTTCAGTCATTATAGCCGATAAGTCACCAAAAGAACTGTGGGCATTTTCGTACATTTCCTGACTACCCCCCATCCGCAGTCCCTTTCCTGTAAACAATTGCGCCTCTGGGTTGTTGTTAATATAAAGAGACAGCATATCTTTCCCTCCCTTGTAATGGCAATCTTCCAAGGCTTGAACACTCATTGGAATAAATTTACTTTTGGCATTGGTTGTTCCACTCGATTTTGCATACCATTTGATGGGTGTCGGCCAAAACAAATTTTGCACTCCATTTCTACTTGCATTGATATCGATTGCTATGTCTTCGTAGGTTACAATGGGGAGGCGTTCGGCAAATGTTTCATAGCGATGAATTGAGGTAAAATCGTATTTAACACCCACAGTTGTTTTTTGAGCAAAACCCAGCAAATCTTGAAGAACTTCTTGTTGCACTTCAATGGGGTGCTTTAAAAATAGATCAATTTGATGAATACGCTTTTTTAGAAACCAAGAAGCAATGGAATTGAATAAGGGGAAAGGCATAGAATATATATCTTTGTGGTAAAAATAATCCTTTCCTCGATATGTTTACAGGAGTTCTCAAAAAAATGCAATCTGAAATAAGCCAAGAGATCAATTATTACCTGAATCTCTCTGGTCAATTTCTTCATATGAATCAGTGTATTGACAAAACCATCTCATTGACTCACAAAGGTTTTGAATGTTTAAACTGCCAAAAAACCGAACCTATTTTTAGACAAGGATTTTGTAAAAATTGCTTTTTTGAGAGTCCACAGGCGGGCGATTGGATCATGCGGCCAGAACTAAGCACCGCTCATTTGGATATTGAAGATCGCGATTTGGCCTACGAAAAGAAAGTACAGCTCCAGCCTCACATTGTCTATTTAGCGCTTTCCAGTCATCTAAAAGTTGGGATAACCCGAAAGACACAACTACCCACCCGATGGATTGATCAAGGAGCTCATCAGGCGTTGGCACTTTTAGAAGTTCCTAATCGATACCTTGCTGGTGTGGGAGAAGTCGCCCTTAAGGAGCATTTTTCAGACAAAACCAATTGGCGAAAAATGCTTCAATTTCAATCGATCCCTGAAATTGATTGGAAGGAAGAGCGCAACAAAGCCATCGATGCTTTACCCAAGGATTTAAAACCCTATATTGTACAGGATGAAAATATTTTAACCCTTCCTTTTCCTGTAGAACGCTATCCTGAAAAAGTAAAAAGTTTAAATCTAATCAAGTCAGAAAGTTATACTGGTGTCTTAAAAGGAATAAAAGGGCAATACCTTATTTTTGAAGATGACACCGTATTCAATGTCCGTTCAAACGAAGGCTTAGTTGTAGCAATAGACGCGATTTAAAGCTCGTGTGTTTTTGCTGAATCTTCAACCATCCGATTGATCTCGGTCAATTCTTCTTTAGTGAGATTCCGCCATTTCCCAACAGGAACATCTAAAGCCACATTCATTATACGAATTCGCTTAAGGGTGACCACACGGTAGTCAAGGTATTCACACATGCGTCGAATTTGACGATTTAATCCTTGGGTAAGAATAATTTTAAACTCCTTTTTATGGGTTTGTTTAATAATACATGGACGCGTTACCGTATCTAATATAGGTACTCCCTGTCCCATTTTATCGATGAATTCTTGGGTGATAGGCTTATTGACTGTAACAATATATTCTTTTTCGTGTTGGTTGCGGGCGCGTAAAATTTTGTTGACAATGTCGCCATCGTTGGTCAAGAAAATGAGACCCTCAGAAGGCTTGTCTAGGCGACCAATGGGGAAAATTCGCGAAGGAAAATTAATAAAGTCGATGATATTGTCTTTTTCCACCCGTGTGTCTGTGGTGCAAACAATTCCCACGGGCTTATTGAAAGCAATATAAACTGGAGCATCTCCTTTTTGGTTCACAGAAATTCCATCAACTGCAATCATATCTGTTTTGGTTACCTTCATTCCCATTTCAACCGGATTCCCATTGACGGTAATTCGACCAGCGTCAATCAACTTATCTGCAGCTCTACGAGAACAGTAACCAATTTCACTGAGGTATTTATTGATGCGAACAGCTGTGTTTTCTTCCATGATTAATCAAAATGAATTTCTTCTCCCACCGCTAGGGAAAACCTTTTTCTAAAAAGTCCCACGAACAGATACAAAAAAGGTGTATCAATTGCAGCAATCAAGACTTTGAATAACACACTAGACACCACCAATCCCCAAAACAAATTCCAAGGTAAAACACCAAAAAAACACAGCAATACTATAACGGTGGTAGAATCGATTATTTGGGAAGCAAAGGTGGAAAAATTATTCCTCAGCCAAAGGTGCTTCCCTTGGGTTAAATTTTTCCAAAAATGATAAATGCGAATATCAATAAATTGAGCAAACAAATAAGCAATCATGGACGCTAAAACGGCCAAAGGAGACAAGGAAAAAACACGTGTAAAGGTCACATCGTCGATAGGAGATGAGGCCATGGCAGGGACTAGCCCGGCCAGCAATAAAATTCCTATTGAAAAAAAGGAAGCAAAAATTCCAGCAACTACAACTTGATTGGCGCGCTTTTGCCCATAAATTTCTGAAATCAAATCAGTAATTAAAAAGGTAATGGGATAGGGTAAAATTCCTACTGAAAGTTCAAATAAACGAATTCCAAACACAGAGACATCCATTGGATACCAATAGAAAAACTTTTGAAAAATAAGATTGGACACCACCAAAGAGGTAATAAACAATGCCGCCAAATAGAGATAAATCTTTTGTGCGAGTGCCCTGTCAGTTAACGTCATGCGCTATTTTATTTCTACCGTATACGGCAAGCGAATTTCAATATTAGGTCGCTCTGTTTTTTGTGTTAAGGTAGTTAAAAAAGCTTGAATTTCTTTGGGGTAGTTTGCTGTTAATTGTTCTTGAATACTTCCAAAAGGACCCATTACGGATAAAAAGTCGTCGAATTCTGGTTCTATTTTAGGGTAAGAAATTAAATTGTATTCCTCGAGTTCTGCCAAGCGTGCTGCAGCTTCAAGCGCTTGTTCTAGTCCGCCTAATCCATCGACTAATCCGTTTTCAAGGGCTTGTTTTCCTGTCCAAACACGTCCTTGAGCAATGGCCTCTACTTCTTCTAGGGTCATGTTTCTTCCTTCAGCTACACGCTCTTTAAAGGTTTCATATACATGTTCGATTCCTTCTTTAATGCTGGCTCGGAATTCGCCAGAAGGAGATTGGAAAAGGCTAAAGCCTAAAGCGTTTTTGTGGGTCATAACATGTTGTGCATTGATCCCTATGGATTCGGTAAATTGTTTTACGTTAGGAACTGTTGCAAAAACACCAATGGATCCTGTGATACTTAAATCGTTGGCGTAGATTTCATCTCCAGCTACGGCTAAATAATACCCTCCAGAAGCAGCAACATTCCCCAAAGAAACCACCAAAGGTTTCTCCTCTTTTGCTTTCATTAAGGCGTTCCAAATGATGTCTGAACTTAATGCATTTCCACCGGGGGAATCAATTCGTAAGACAATGGCTTTTACGCGGCGGTTCTCTACCGCATCTTTTATCGCATCTAAAAAAACTTCTTGTCCAATGACATATTCTGATCCTTCACCATACAACACAGGGCCTTGTGCATAAATTACAGCGATGCGTTCACGAACTCCTTTTTTGTATAGACTGTTCCCACTAGTAAGCCGATTCAGGTTTGTTTTTCTGATTTTATCGTCTTGTTCTAAACCTAGTGCTATTTTCAGTTTTGCTTTATAGTCACTCTCATATACCAGACCGTCAATTAAACCTACTTCAACCGCATTTTCAGGAAGTCTTGCGGATAACTCTTCAGCAATGGATTCTAATTTAGCGCTAGAT
>CAJQKN010000015.1 GCA_905478905.1 uncultured Flavobacteriaceae bacterium
CTACTGGGCGTATTCATGCCATTGGCGGAGGGGTGTTGTTGGCAGAGATCCAACAATCTTCAGATGTTACTTATCGGGTATATGATTATAATCGGGTAGATGCCCAAACGGGTAAAACGCGCGAATTACATAACGATCTAGCGCTTGATGCCCTAGACTTTTCTGTTCAAAAAACCCATAAAATAGACTATCCAAAAAAGGTCAATCAAGTCAACACAATCGTTGAAACACCCTATTTCACCACATCTTTTCTTCCGGTCAATGGAACCTTAAAGCGAGAATACCCTAATTGTGACTCCTTTCGTATTTTGATGTGTGTTTCTGGAAGCCTGAGCATTAACTATGCTGAAGAAGAATATCCCCTCGCCAATGGGAGTTGTTTGCTTATTCCCGCGGCTATTGAACAACTCAGCATTCAGGGAAAAGGAGACTGTTTGGAGGTTTTTGTTCTGGATCAAGTCTGGAATGACAGGGATTAAGTTTGGAGTGGCAAAATCAAGACCAAAGTTTCCAATAAGGATGGACTATACGTTTAAGCTATTCCGCTATCGTTGCTAGAGTCTCGTATTCAAAAGGACAGCCTAGTTTAGAGAATAAAAAAAGCCCCTATAAAGGGGCTTGACAAATGTAATCTAAAAAAATACTAGTTATTCAGGGCTTCTGCACCTCCCACGATCTCTAAAATCTCGTTGGTGATAGCAGCTTGACGGGCCTTGTTGTAGGTTAATTTTAATTGGTCCCTCAATTCTGTTGCGTTATCGGTTGCCTTGTGCATGGCAGTCATACGTGCACCATGTTCGCTAGCAAATGAATCGCGTAATGCCTTAAAAAGCTGCATTTTGATGCTTTTAGGTAATAATTCGTTGACAATTTCTTCTTGAGTTGGCTCAAAAATATAATCGGCTATAGTGCTTGAATTTTCCTTTGCTTCTGCAACAATTGGCAATAGTGTTTCTGTTGTTATGATTTGTGTAGCTGCGTTTTTAAAACGGTTATAAATCACCACAACTTTATCGTACTCTTTGTTGGCAAAGGCATCCATAAAGCCTTCTGCTATTTTACTTGCGTTGGCAAAACTTAGGTCATCAAAAATTCCATTGTCATTCGATATAATGGTATTGCTTTTAGACAAGATATCGTTTCCTTTTTTTCCCAAGGTGATTAAACGAACCTCTTGCTTGCTGTTTTGCTCAACATATTGGTTGACCGCTTTAATAATGTTAGAATTGAATCCACCGCACAGACCTCGGTTGGAGGTGATTGCTACTAACAATACCTTTTTGACAGGGCGTTCTTGGGTATATGGGTTAGGCGTATCACCATCAATGGAATGACTCAGGTTTTGGATCAATTCAGTCAACTTATCGGAATACGGACGCATGGCAGTAATGGCATCTTGCGCTTTTTTAAGCTTTGCCGCCGAAACCATTTTCATGGCCGAGGTAATTTGCATGGTCGAAGAGACCGATGCAATCCGATTCCGTATTTCTTTTAAGTTCGCCATAACGGTCTATTCAAATTGTGCTGATGTGCTTTTGGCCACAGCGTTCAATGTATCAAACACATCGTCGGTTAATTTCCCCGTTTTGATGGTATCCAAAACATCGCGGTGTTTTTCATTTAATTCTGCTAAAAACGCTTTTTCAAAGGCCTTCACTTGATTAACAGGAACGTTACGCAACAAGTTTTTAGAGCCTGCATAGATGATCGCTGTTTGATCTTCTACCGTATAGGGGTCGTTCTGTGCTTGTTTTAGTATTTCTACGTTACGGCGCCCTTTTTCAATGACATTAAGCGTCGCGGCATCCAAATCAGACCCAAATTTAGCAAAGGCTTCCAATTCGCGGAATTGAGCTTGATCTAATTTTAATGTCCCTGATACTTTTTTCATGGATTTGATCTGTGCTGATCCCCCTACACGTGATACAGAAATACCTACGTTAATGGCAGGGCGAACTCCAGAGTTGAATAAATCGGACTCCAAAAAGATCTGTCCATCCGTAATCGAAATCACATTGGTTGGAATATAGGCAGATACGTCTCCGGCTTGGGTTTCGATGATCGGAAGCGCTGTCAATGATCCCCCTCCTTTTACTTTGTCTTTTAAAGCTGCTGGTAGATCGTTCATTCCTTTTGCAATGGTATCATCTGCAATTACCTTGGCGGCGCGCTCCAATAAACGGGAGTGTAAGTAAAAGACATCTCCAGGATATGCTTCACGTCCTGGTGGGCGACGCAATAACAATGACACCTCACGGTAAGCAACTGCTTGCTTGGATAAATCATCATAAATGATTAATGCAGGACGACCTGTATCTCTAAAGTATTCGCCAATGGCAGCTCCTGCCATAGGGGCATATACTTGCATTGGTGCAGGGTCTGAAGCATTTGCTGCTACAATTGTTGTGTAAGCCAGTGCACCTTTATCTTCCAATACCTTTGCAATTCCAGCAACTGTAGATGCTTTTTGTCCAATAGCAACATAGATACAATAAACGGGCTCCCCCGCATCATAAAATTCTTTTTGATTTAGAATAGTGTCAATACAAACGGTTGTTTTTCCTGTTTGACGGTCACCAATCACCAATTCACGTTGTCCTCTTCCAACAGGAATCATTGCGTCAATTGACTTGATTCCGGTTTGCATAGGCTCGTTTACTGGCTGACGGTAAATTACTCCTGGCGCTTTACGCTCCAAGGGCATTTCGAAAAGCTCGCCTTCTATAGGCCCTTTCCCGTCGATGGTGTTTCCTAGCGTATCTACAACACGTCCAACAATACCTTCACCAACTTTGATAGAGGCAATGGTATTGGTGCGTTTTACCGTATCCCCTTCTATAATTTCTTTCGATGGCCCTAAAAGTACCACCCCTACGTTGTCTTCCTCTAAGTTTAAGACCATGCCCTCGAGGCCTGAGTCAAAACGAACCAATTCACCGTATTGAGCATTAGATAACCCATACACTCGGGCGATTCCGTCTCCTACTTCCAATACAGTTCCTACTTCATCTAAAGAAGAAGAGGTGTCTGTTCCTGCGAGTTGATTTTTTAAGATTGCTGAAACTTCAGCGGGTTTGATTGCTGCCATAGTTTTTTCTTTATGCGCTATAATTCGTTTGTGTAAATTCTCTTTTCAATTGATCCAATTGATGGGCAACACTTGCGTTGTATTGCAAGTCGCCAATGCGTAAAATAAAGCCTCCAATAATGGATGGATCAATGGTGTTTTCTAAAGTGATCTCAGCCGTAGACAACTGACTTGCTTTGGCTAAGATTATTTTTTCCAAAGCAGGAGTTAGTGCCACAGCAGTGGTCACTATTGCTGTTTCCTTTCCTTGGTGTTCTTTTAATAAATCTAGATAAGCAAGAGCTACTTGATCCAATAAATCGATGCGATTATTGGTCACGAGTAAAGCAATTACTTTGCTGGATATTGAGCTTAAAGAAGTAAACACTTGCTGCAAACTGTCTTGCTTGACTGAGTTGGTAATAACCGGGTTTTCTAGGAGTTGACCCAATGCTTTGTTTTCCGCAAATACAGACACAATGTGTTCCATGTCTTGCGCCAAAACCTCTTCTTTGTTTTGTTCCAAAGAAATACTAAGGGCTGCCTTGGCATAACGTAATGCTGCGCGGGTGTTTCTCATTGCTTAATTAATCTCTATCTCCTTAACTAGTTTTTCAACCAATTGTTCTTGTTTCTTTTGGTCAGACAATTCACCTTGTACAATTTTTTGTGCAATCTCGATTGAAAGACTTGCCATTTGATTTTTTATGTCATTAATGGCGGCATTTTTTTCCTGTAAAATAGCCTCTTGTGCTACTGCTGCAATTTTATCCGCTTCTGTTTTGGCGGCGTCTTTTGCTTCATTTATCATCTGAGTACTTGCCTTCTTGGCTTCAGCCAATAAAGCATCGCGTTCGGCACGAGCTTCTTTCAAGATTCTCTTGTTGTCCGCCTGAATGGCTTCCATATCCGTCTTTGCTTTGTCGGCGGCTTCTAAAGAATCTTTTATGGTGTTTTCACGCTCTTCAACTGCAGTAAGGATTGGTTTCCATGCATATTTGGCCATCAACAAGAGTAACCCCACAAAAAGTAAGGTTTGCCAAAAAAAGAGTCCAAACGAAAATTCTTCTACTAATTTTTCCATATCATTTAAATGTGTTCAATTAAGAAAAATAAAGCTGCCGCCAACCGCGTGCAGCTTTATTTAAAAAATGATTTAGCTCACTGCAAAAAGGGCAGCAAAACCAATTCCTTCAATCAATGCAGCTGCGATTAACATAGCTGTTTGAATTTTACCGTAAGCCTCAGGTTGACGTGCAATAGCGTCCATGGCAGATCCACCGATACGACCGATCCCCATTCCAACACCAATTACGACTAAACCTGCTCCTACCATTACTGGAATTTCCATAGTGTGTAATTTAAATTAAACAATCATTTTCAATACTCAATTGAGTAGTGTTTGGTTAATGATGCTCGTGCTCTTCGGCAGCAAAGCCAAAGTATAGTGCAGAAAGCATCGTAAATATATACGCCTGTAATAAGGCAACTAAAACTTCAATCAAAGAAATGGCGAAAGCAAGTCCAAAGGACAATGGGCTTCCTAGCCAGCTTTTAAATATAAACATTAATCCTATTAAGCTCATTAATACAATGTGCCCTGCCTGCATGTTTGCATACAATCGAATTAAGAGTGAGAAGGGTTTGATAAAAATTCCCAACACTTCAATAGGAATTAAAATAACGTATAATGGAACCTTAGCATACCAAGCCATTGTACTTCCAAGGGGATCAAAAATGTGTAACCAATAATCTTTTGTTCCTGTAAAATTGGTGATTAAAAAAGTTAAAAGTGCAAGGCCAAAGGTAACGGCAATGTTTCCTGTAACATTTACACCAAGAGGGGTTAGGCCTAAAATATTTAAAAACCAGATGAAGAAAAAGATGGTCAACAAAAAGCTCATGTACTTTTTGTGCTTTTTCTCCCCAATATTAGGTCGGGCAATATCATCTCTTACATATAAAACGATGGGTTCGAAAAAGCGCCCAACGCCCGCTGCAATTCCACCATTTTTAGCGTAAGAATCGGCCAAGTTTTTAAAAAGAAAAAACATGATCAAAAACACAAACATCATGCTCACCACGCTTTTGGTGATCGATAAGTCTAGTGGTTTACTGTTTGTTGCATGCTGTTGCTCATCATAATTAATGGTTCCCGCAGCATCAGTTTTGTATATTTTATTGTGGTGAAGAGCGTAATAATTGCCGTCAACATTGGCTACTGTTTCTCCATGGTGAAATTTTGAGGAGGAAAAAACTTTTAATCCATTATCCCATAAAATTACGGGAAGAGGGAGGCCTATGTAAACATGTTCTCCTTGATCGTTGGTATATGAGAAAAAACTGAAGTCATAAGAGTCTTGCAGGTGGTGGGCAATATATTCTTTGATTTCAGCTTTGAGGCTACCGCCCTGCTCTTGTTCTTTCGTTTCTGCTAAGACAACACCCGAGCAGAGAAGGGCAAGAACAGCAGCGCTTTTTTTAACGCGATTTAAAATAGTTGATTTCCTCTTCATTTCGAACTAAAATTCGTGTGCAAATGTAGTGCTTTAAACGAAAAGGAAAAACAGTTCTGCCTTATATTTTATTCAATTTGGAAATTAAGATTCTTGTTTCCAAAAACAGCCCTGTAAAATAGGGTACAAGAAAGCTTGTTTTTTCTAAAATAGTCACTTCGCCGTCTTGTTTAAAAACTGGCCACAAAAGGAAAAAGAATAGAAGAAACTTTACAGCACTTAATAGCATATAAATCCAAGCAACATAGTGACTGTAACGATTGAATGCCGCGAGTAAGCCCCACAAAAAAAGAATGCTTAATGCGAAATTCCCCAGATAAACCTCAACGAAATAAGCTTCTTTAAGGCTATACCCCAGCAGGAATAAAGCGATTGAATGAAGCACACTGACCAACGCAAAGAGTGCTGTAAAAGGAAGGTAAATTGTGCGAATTGAGGGTGTTATAATTTCTTTGTTTGTTGAATGATTCGACGAATAATAATGAGTAGAGCAAAGACACAGCAGCCAAGGGTCCACCATGGTTTTGCTGTTGCGTTTTTTTGATCAAGATATTGACCTAAGGCAACGGCAGCATACATCAAAACGCCTATTTGAATGGCAAGGGAGGAAAAGACCAACCAAGCACTAGGCCGTTTTTTCATGTTTCCCTGCTATGGATTTTACATCTGTAGCGGTTTTCATTGAACAGTTTGCGTTTAAGGTCGCTCCTGACTCAACGATGAGTTTTCCAATAACAACGTCTCCTTCAACAACTGAAGATGCTTTTAATGAAAGACTTTCTTTGACTGCAATCTTCCCGTTGAATTTCCCTTCAATATCTGCATAGGTACAACTCACTGAACCGTTGATATAGCCATCTTTTCCAATAACCACTTTCCCAGAAGTAACAATAGATCCTTCTAAGGTTCCGTCAATTCTAAAGTCTGCTTCAGAGGTAATATCTCCCTTGATTTTAGTGCTTTTTTCAATTCTGTTGGGCTGTCCGTTGGTTTCGTTGTTTTTCATAATCCTTTGCTTTTATTGATTGGGGTTCCAGTTTTTAAGTCGCTGTATCTCTTCGTATTGAGCCGACAAAAGTACAAAATTATTGGTTGTTTTGTCAAAATTTGGGATTTCTCCCCATAATTTTAAGTAAAATTGTTGGTCGGGGTATTGGTTGCTCGTGTGAACAACAATAAAATCCGTTGTTTTATCGTATACGTCTCTTGATATTTTCCAGTTGCTATTCGGGTCATTTTTCAGTGCGTTTTTCATGTCGTCTACAAGGGTGTTTGTTCCTTCTTGTTTTGCAATAGCAAAAATCCACTTATAGCTTTTAACGGGATTTCTTTTATGTTCCTCTTGAACCTTTTTTTGAATGCGAGACAATCTGGTCTTTACAGCGGTAGCCTCATTTGCATTAGGGTATTGCTTTAAGAATTCCTCAAGAGCTTCTTTGTATTTTTCTTCCCCAAACAATCTCCCTTTTGCATTGGCTTGAAGCAGGGCAACTTTTGGGGCTAAGGAACTCCCACTGACAAAAACCTTAAGCTTTTCGCCTTCATCTAAAACCCACTGATAATCTTGATCAGCAAAAGCCTCATATAATTTAGCGTAAATGGAAGAGGGGGTTTGATTTTCGGCCAATGAAAAATTATCTGGGTCTACTAAGATTTGAGTAAAAGCAGAGTTCGGAAAGTTTGACAATAATCTTTTCTTGTATTCCTCTGCCTGCTTTGGGCTCTCTTTCTCGTGCAGTTTAAAACAGTGGTAAAGTGCCGCTTCTTCTTGACGTGCTTTTGGGGAAAGGGTCAATACTTTTTCGAGTCTATCAAGGGCTAAAGCTTTATTCGCAAATTTTTCTTTATAAATTATACCAACATCTAAATAGGCTTGTTTTCGAACCAAATCCAAACTGTCGATTAAGGATTTACTTGTGGGGACTTGCTCCATAAAAAAGGCTGCCGATTCAACAAAAAAGACTTCTTCTTTCTCCTCCCCCTGTACTTGTGTGTCATTGGTTTCAGTGAGGAATTGAGACGTTCCTAAACGATTCCAATTGTCCACATTTGGACGGTTTCCCCAGGTCGATAGAAATTCTTGTTTCCCGCCCACCAACAAACGTTCGTTATAGAAATAAAAGTTGTTCGAGCTTTTTCCTCCGAGGTTGAATATTCCTTTTTTTTCTTGAGCAACCGCTGCCAATTCTTTTGCTCTTTTTTGGTCAATTCCTGCTTGAAAAAATTTGCGCTGCTCTTCTTTGCTCATCGCTGTTATCTGCAATATACTATCGGTAGTACGAATGGTTTTCTCAAGCTTTATTACATCATCCAAGCCCTCGCGTTCTCGTTGTACCGTTTTTTTAAATCGTCCTTCTTCAGGAATTTGTGCTACAATGCTGTCCAAATAGGCTCCCGTTTTGACATAATTTCCTTGACTAAAGTTATAGTCGGCAAGTTCTCTGTAATTGGCCCGTTGTGTCGCTGGATCTGTATAATCGCTTTTTAAAGATTTGCCATACTGCTTTAGCGCAAGGCTGTCTTTTCCAATGGACAAAAGATAGCGCGCTTCTTGCTGATGAATAAGGTGCAAATAGGGTTGATTTTCGAAAAGTTTACCCAAACGATCTAAGGTTGGAAGGGGGCTGATGCTGTCTATTTTTGCTCGCAATCGAATGGATTGTAACTTGGCTTGCATCCAAAAAATTCTAGGCGCTTTTCTTTTCCACTTTACAATGGATTGGTAGGCTATTTGGGCGCTATCTATGAGGTGCGCACGCTCTAACAACTGCGCCTCTATATAGCGATAGCGCGCTTTGTTTACTTTCTTTTTTTCAGCCAAGGCTGCCCGAGCAATATAAACCCGTGCAGAATCTTCTTCTTTTAAATTGATGTATGCTTGAGCAATTGTTGCGTTATATTCTGGATATAATTTTTCGCCAAATGGAATTTGATTTGCATAGGGCTTTAAGTTTTTCAGAGCAAGGGCGTCGTTTTTTAAACGTAAATTGGTTTTTTCTCGCCAGAGTTTTCCTTCATAAAAAGCGTCTTGACTTCCAAAGCCTTCCAGCAAAAAGTTAAAGGCTTCGAGCGCGGGTAAAAACCGTCGATTATAATAGCGTGCTTTCCCAAGGAGCAAGTAGGCTTGTTGAATTTGTCGGTTGCGCTGTTCTCCTTCAATGTTCATGGAGTGCTTTTGTATTGCTTTCACTGCTTTTTCTTCGGCAATGGAAAAACTTGGAATGCTGGCCTTTTTCTCTTGGTCTTCTCCAGCCAAAAGAATGGGTTCTACTGGTAGAATATTGAGAAAGTCTTCTTCTAGGTTTTGGTATAAAATTGCTTTGCCAATAGAAAGCGCTTCTTTTCCATTAAAAACCACATTGAATTTGGTGTTCAATGTATGGTACTCTCGATTTATGAAGTTGTTTTTTTGGGTAGAACATCCAAAAACAACGACCCACAGTAGAGGGAGTACGATAGAGGCAGGTTTTCGTTTCAAAAAAAAGCGTTTATATGATAACTGAAAAAAGCTCTTTTTAGTGTGTTATTGCCCTGAAAAATATGCTTCTAATTCTTTTAAGGTTGCTTCACTCTTTGGTGTGTCTTTGATAACAACTCCTTTTTCCAACAAAACAATGCGATCACAGACTTCGGTCACATGGTTTAAATCATGCGAAGAGATTAATAAGGT
>CAJQKN010000016.1 GCA_905478905.1 uncultured Flavobacteriaceae bacterium
ATGCCATTGATTTTTGGTTCTTTGGATTGAACTGTTTTACCAGCTTTGCCCATAAAACTCTAGCTGCTCTTAGTTTGGCTATTTCCGTGAAATGATTCATTCCAATACCCCAGAAAAAAGAGAGTCGTGGAGCAAAATCATCGATAGAAAGACCAGCATTTATTCCTGTTCGAATATACTCCAATCCGTTGGCCAAGGTATAAGCCAATTCAATCTCAGCAGATGCCCCAGCCTCTTGCATATGATAGCCCGAAATACTGATGCTATTAAATTTTGGCATGTTTTCTGCCATATATGAGAAGATATGAGAGACAATTTGCATGGAAGCTTTTGGCGGATAAATAAATGTATTGCGCACCATAAACTCTTTTAGAATATCGTTTTGAATGGTCCCTTTTAGATCTTCTTGCAAAACTCCTTGTTCTTCTGCTGCAACTATATAAAAGGCTAAAATGGGCAAAACAGCTCCATTCATGGTCATAGAAACAGACATTATGTCCAAGGGAATTTGATCGAACAAACGTTTCATATCTTCGACTGTATCGATGGCTACTCCAGCTTTTCCAACATCTCCAACCACCCTAGAATGATCACTGTCATAACCTCTGTGCGTGGGCAAATCAAAGGCTACAGAAAGTCCTTTTTGTCCCATAGCAAGGTTCCGCAAATAGAATGCATTACTCTCTTCCGCTGTAGAGAAACCTGCATACTGCCGAATGGTCCAGGGACGTTGAACATACATACTTGCATAAGGGCCACGCAGAAAAGGAGGCTTTCCCGCGCCAAAAGATTGGTGCGGATATTCGCTTGTGGTAAACTGACTGCTGGATGAAATTTCGTCTTGGGCTAAAAAATGCTCATAACTCTTTTTATTTAAAGTTGATGGCTGGTGGATATCCAAATGGTCAAAAGTCTTCTTCATACTCATTCGGTTAACTTAAATAAAATGTTTCAAGAGGAGTGAACATCGCTTTCTTCTTCGCTGCTCTAGGGACAATTGTTTTTATTTCAGCATTCAAACTTGAGGCAGTAGTATATTTATTAGTGCCTACCAAAACCAATGCTCCTTCTTTGAATTGCCTAGCTTCTTCTTGTCTTGCTTTTTCAATCTTTGATTGGATATTGTTGCTTTCTATCGCAGTCAACCATCCCCCATGCTGCTCAATTTCTAAAAATAACGCCCACGCTTTTTCCTTCATCTCTTCTTGCAAAGCCTCCAAATAATAGCTACCGTCCATTACATTGGGAAGTTCATCAAAATAACTTTCATACTTCAGCAAATGAAGTTGATTTCGAGCAATTCTGTCGCCAAAGGCATTGGGTTGATTAAACCGTAAATCATAGGAATGATTCATGACTCTATTGGCTCCACCTAAAACAGCAGACATCATTTCGGTGGTAGTACGCAAAATATTTACATTATAATCAGTAGTAGTTTTATTACGTTGTAAAGGTTCAGCGGTAATTAGCAGTTCTAATGTATGACTGTATTCTTTGATCATTATTTCAGCCAACGAGCGAAAAGAAGCAAGTTTCGCTAGCTCAAAAAAATAATTACTCCCCAGTGCAAGTTGCACATGAATTTTGGAGGGAAAAGCAATGGACTTTTCATCCATCAAAGAAAGGTAGGCGTTCATATGTGAGAGAGCAAATGCAATTTGCTGTAAAAGATTTGCGCCTGCATTAGCATACAACGAAGCATTGATGAAAAGTCCTTTACCAACAGTGCTCTTCATAAAAGAAAACCAGTTCTCATGCGACATCTCGGCTGAAGCTTTCCAATAGGCCTGCTGTGCATATTGACCGTAAAAATCAATTCCAAGTTCAACATTCTCTAGGGCACTTAATTGTGTCAGTATACTCTTGGACGGGATTTCTTTAAAAACAAATAAAAAATCTCTCTTCGAATCTTTGAGGGTGGTAGGCACTATTCCAAGATCATTAACCTCTTCACTTACAAAAAAATGAATGCAGTCGATTTCTGCATCTAGCGCATCATTTATTTCCTTAATTGCCAAGTCGCTGTCAGACTCAATACAAATGCGCTGCGTCCGTTTCCAATTGACTGGAGGGCTTGTAATGTCTTGCTTTTTTGGCTTAGGCTTTTTAAAATAAATTGGATCAACAGCAATGTCCTCGGGGCTTATCCATGTATGAGGTAAATTCCCCCGAGTCGCACCAAGCGCCTTCTTAATTTGCTCTTGCTGCTCTTCAACAGTATAAGAATGAAAGGCATCAAAAAAAGAATGTTCCATGGTACAATGTACAATTTCCCGAATAAAACTAGGTCACGCTACTTTATAAATGCAACTGGAGATTGCCTTTTGCAATATGACGAGATAAAACAATTTTCTGAATTTCAGAGGTACCTTCATAAATTTGGGTGATTTTAGCATCTCGCATCAATCGTTCCACATGGTATTCTTTCACATAGCCATTTCCACCATGCACTTGAACTGCTTCAACTGTAACATTCATGGCAACCTCGGAGGCTTTTAATTTTGCCATAGCGCTGGCATAACCATAAGGAAGACCCTGGTCTTTTAAATAGGCTGCTCGGTAAACCAACATTCGAGCAGATTCTATTTCCATAGCCATTTCAGCCAATTTAAACGCAATACCTTGGTGTTCTATAATAGGCTTTCCAAAAGCTTTGCGCAGATTGGCATAGTCAGCAGCCAGTTCATAGGCTCCAGCAGCTATTCCCAATGCCTGGGCGGCAATACCTATTCGACCACCTTCAAGCGTTTCCATAGCAAACTTAAAGCCAAAACCGTCTGGGCCCAATCGATTTGCTTTGGGTACTTTCACATCCGTATAGATAATAGAATGTGTATCCGAAGAGCGAATCCCTAACTTATCTTCTTTCTCCCCAATTTGAACTCCTTCCCAAGATTTTTCAACCACAAAGGCATTGATTCCTCGGTGTCCTTTTTCGCGATCGGTTTGAGCAATGACCAAATGATAATCTGCTTTTCCCCCATTGGTGATCCAATTTTTGACCCCGTTGAGAATATAATGATCTCCTTTGTCAATGGCAGTTGTTTGCTGACTTGTTGCATCACTCCCAGCCTCCGGTTCGGATAGGCAAAAACAACCGATGGAGGTTCCGTCTACCAAAGGTCTTAAATAAGTGTTTTTAACTTCATCGGATCCATGCTTTTCAATCCCCGAAACTACCAAAGAATTGTGGGCACTCATAATAACCGCAGCACTGGCATCGACCTTGGAAAGTTCTTCCATAACCAGCACATAGGATAAGGTATCTAAACCACTTCCGCCATAGTCAGGAGAAGACATGATTCCCATAAAACCTAATTCCCCCATTTCAGCAACAGTTTTTGTGGGGTACTCCATCTTGGTATCCCGTTCAATGACGCCCTCTTTTGCTTTTTGTGCAAAATCGCGTGCTGCTTTTTGAATGAGTTTATGTTCTTCAGATAAGGAAAAATCCATTTAATTAAATTTAAAATTAATTTATTGATCTACAGTGATTTAGTACACAATGAAACACAAAACGCTTATTTATAATTACTTCTGTAAAAAAATACGATTATGATAGTTGTGGGCAATGCTAATTTAATAGCTATTTTCAACTTTAGCATCAATTTATTACAATTATTTTTAATTATTAATTGTAAATAAAAACAATGAAATTTTCTCAGAATTGAATCAATAGCAGAAGTAGATATGTTTACTTTTACCCCAGATGAAAGATAGAATTAATCAATTTGTTGAAAAGTACGGCGAACCTATACGGGAAAGCAAAGGTTGGGCTTTTTACTCTTTATTAGTTGTCATCTTTTTGCTGCCCATGGGTTCTTTACTTTGCTTATTTGCACTCTACATTCGTTGGAAAGACATTTTGTTCAAAAATGAAAACTAGATTTTTCCTCCATCTATTCGATTCTAGGCACTCTTGAATTCATTACGTAAAACCATAAAGGTGGAACCAAAGCCAACAAAATAGAAGTTGGATATCCAAAAGGCAATTGAGGACTTTCTGGCTTGTGAGTTAAGTCTTGATATTTCTTTGACGACTTGTAATGATGATCACTGTGACGTGTCAATTCATACAAAACAATCCTCCCGATGATGTGGTTTGAATTCCATGAATGATGTGTTTGAACACGCTCATAGCGCCCCGAGGGTAACTTCTGGCGTTGCAAACCATAATGTTCTAAATAATTAATTGTTTCCAGAAACAAAAAAGACATCACCCCAATACATACAGCAAAAAATAGTGCATTCCAACCTAAGATCACAACAATAAGGGAAAGATAAAGTAGTTGAAAAAAAGTATAAAAGAGCATATCGTTCTTACTGCTTAAAAAACCCCTGTGGTGTTGCTTTAACAATGTCATTTGAATCTTCCACGCATTGAAGTATTGTTGGGAAACAGATGTCAACCAAAAATGATACACAGGCTGATTCAATTTTGCAGTGGCCGGATCCAGCGGAGTAGCTACGTTTTTATGATGACCAAAATTATGCTCAAGATAAAAATGCATGTACAAACAAGGCAATAGCAATAATTTTGAAAGACTTCGTTCAAACAAGGATTCACGATGACCTAATTCGTGTGCCACATTGATGGCATTGGTTGCCAATAATATTCCTAATGAAAGGCTAATACCAACATATTCATAAGTAAGCAGATTTTCAGTTGCTAAAACATACAACCCTAAGCCCAAAACAGAAAAGACAAAAGGAATATTTAAATAAAGAAGAAAATCAAAAAATAGATTCTTCAAGCGACTATCATGCGAACGTTCATCTTGGCTTGACTCCATGCTTTTCAAAAGAAGTTCAAGAATTGGAATCAATAAGAATGTATACAAAGGAGCAGTAAAAGTAAGCATTCCTGGGGAAAGAACTGATACAAGCGCAGCTACAGGTACCGTATAGGCAAACAAATACTTTAAATCATTCATATAGTAATTTTTTTACAATTTACTAAATTTATGTAAATACAATAAGCATTCATATAAAAATAAGGAAGGCTAGCGCCTCATACCTTAGGGTGCTTTATACGATTTATAAAGTACACTGAGGGTCAAACTAAAAACCACCAAAAAAATACCGACTAAACTATTTAAGGTATATATCTCATCAAACCAGAAAACACCAACAGTTAGCGTAAAAACAACCTCAACATATTTGAACGGAGCAA
>CAJQKN010000017.1 GCA_905478905.1 uncultured Flavobacteriaceae bacterium
GCCGTGATGGAAAATAAAGGAAGGATTAGTAGTTCCCTTAAACGCGAGTTAGCCTATTTATCTAGCAGTATAAGCGGTTGCCGTTATTGCGAGGCTCATACCATTCGTGCGGCAGAGCGCTATGGTTCTTCGGAGGAGCGCATGCTTAATTTATGGGAGTATAAAACACATCCCGCTTTTTCTGAGGCTGAACGAGCGGTTTTTGACTTGGCCGTTGCCGCTTCTCAAGTGCCCAATGCTGTGACTGATACAATCGCAGAAAACATGCGTAAGCACTGGGACGAAGGAGAAATCGTTGAGGTACTTGGCGTTGTTGCTCTCTTTGGCTACCTCAATCGTTGGAACGATAGTATGGGAACCGAGATTGAAGAACCGGCGGCGGTTTCTGCTTCAAGTCTATTGGGACATAAAGGTTGGGAAAAAGGAAAACATCAGTACTAGAAAGGCAATAACAAAACCGTATTTAATCCTTTAGTTTGTGTGTTTTGTTGAGCGCATAGACCTCTTCCGCACTGTAGTTGTCTCGATGCAATAAAGCCAGTTGTTTTTCCAATAAGCTTTTCTTGCGAGGTAAGGCTTCTTTAATTCGAATAAAGAGGGGATTATCCTCTTGTTTGGAGATCAATTCAATACAGGCTTGCATTGCATTTAAGACAGACATGATTTGGTTGGGAATCCAAGAAATGATTGGGGTACCTCCTGTTGCGCTTGCATAGGTAGTGTTTTGCATGATGTATTTTTGGACAAATTGCCAATGTCCATTGCGAAAAAAGTAAATTTCTTCCAGTATGCCTAAAAGGAGAACCAAGCCCTCTTCATTTCCACAGTCGTTAAGCCAACCCATTAATCCCTCTGGATGGAGTTGTGTCATGTCTTCTTTAAGGTCTTCAAAGAAATGCTGAACACAAACGGGACAATAGGCCCTTAAATCCATTAAATAGGCGGTCAATTCGTTTGTAGGATAGTAATTGATGACTCCCGTGAAAATATCCATGGTAGGGATAATATTGTCTTGTGCGCCAGTTTGTCCTCTGTACTGACGGGCTTTTTCATCCACACCCTCGTAATAAACTCCTTCATTGAAAATCGCTTCATTCCCTTTTATTCCCATGATAAAGACCCTGAAGTCATTGTAATGCTTCCATCGAGAGGCTTCCCACATGATCTTTCTCCGACCATTGATCTTGATCATGGCTTGATAACATTGATCTAGGGAGGTGTTAATCTTCGATTTAGTTTTGTTTTCATCAATCTTTTCTAGGGTTCCTAGGACTCCTTCGATAAGCTCAGGGGAATATTGATTGATGTCGACGTGAAGCATAATAAAACCTCTTTCGTCGGGCATACCAGAAAACTTAACCGCCATGTCAAGATTTTCCCAGACAAAACCTTTTTTGGGATCTTTTTTTACATAATTTCCAAGGGAGTAGGCATAGTGATAGTCCAGCCAAGGATAGACCTTGAGTTTTTTTGCAACTGCACAGAAAGGAATGGCAAGTTGTGCAGGGAGTTGCTGATTCGCTTTTCCATATTTACCCGTTTCAAGCTGAGCAAAATGTGCGGGAGCTAGGGTATAAGCCGAGGATATAAAAGCATAAGCCCGAAACAATGCCTGTAGTATAAAAGGGTCGCTTTCTTGTTCTACTTTTTTTATAAAATTCGGTAAATCTGCTACTCTTTTTTCAATTTCTCCATTGATGCCCAAAACGCCTTTTTCTCCATTTTCTTTTTGTCTTGGCAAATCATCTAAAAGCAGTTGTAAGGCTTTGTAGGATGACGGTAAAGATTTTAGAGGATCTTTACAGGGTAAAAAACCATGTATGGGGCTTACTTGAAAAAAGCCATCGGTATATCGTGTTAAATCCATAGCAGTTTGGGGTTAAAGTTCTATGCACAATTACATTTATTGTTACAAATATAACAAATTCAGTTATTGATCAATTTTTAGGACAAGGTTTCCAAATAGTGGGTGTCCTACGCTTATGAATAATCGGGGAAAATCAAATTACATGAAAACCTCAAGGATACCTCCGTTTGAAGAAGTTAATTTAACGATGGAGGTGCTGGCTGGCAACAATATTGTTTCGCCATAGTTTAAAGTAAAGCGTATATTATTTACAGTAAGAATAATATCATTTTCAACACATATATAAATTACAAATGAATCTAATTTTGAATAATCTTTTGTTATTTCGCCTTCAATTAATAAATAGTTCGTTTTAAAATAGGGTGAATGAATTAATTTATTTGACTTATTCTTTTTGGTAGGGTAGTCCGTTTTATAATTTTCACAGACATTAAAGTCCAAAACATTTTCGGCTAGATCATTGTGTAATTCTCGCTTTTCACCTGTCAATTTATCGATTCGATCATAATCATAAATTCTATAGGTTATGTCGGATGTTTGCTGGATTTCAGCCAATAATACACCAGCTCCTATTGCATGAATACGTCCAGCAGGGATATAAAACGCATCTCCTTTATGCGTTTTTTCATAGTGTACAAATTCTAAAATACTAGTTGTTTTTAGTGCAGCTTGATATTCTACAATACTTAATTCTTTTTCAAAACCCATTATAATTTCAGCATCTAAATCGTTTTCCATGATAAACCACATTTCATTTTTACCAAAAGAATTGTGCTGCTTTTTGGCAAATTCATTATCTGGATGAACTTGAATAGATAAAGGTGCTTTAGAGTCTATGAATTTTATCAATAAAGGAAACTGACCGTTGAACATTTCATAAACAGAATGCCCAATAAACTCACCTTTAAACTCGCCTATTAGTTCTTTTAATCGATAGCCTTTTAGTGGACCATTCATGACCTTAGTTTCATCTCCGTCAACATCAGAAACCTCCCAAGACTCACCTATATTTTGTTCGTTGTAATCTTTTTTTAAAACAGTTTTTAATTTATCACCACCCCAAAGTCTGTACTTATAGAGTGGTTGAAATTTTAAGGGATATAGTTCCATTAAATATTATTTATTGTAAGGTTTTTAATCATAAAAAAACATGTTCAATTTAATCTTATAAAAACCAATAGGAGGTAAAAAAAAACTAGTAGATCATTATTTAAGAAATAATTTTCTACTAGTTTTCAACTATATATACTAATTGTCCATTAGCGCAAAATCGTAATCAATACTCTAGATTTCAATTAATATCCAGTGTTTTGCGTCAAATTAGGGTTGTTGCCAAGTTCAAGTGCAGG
>CAJQKN010000018.1 GCA_905478905.1 uncultured Flavobacteriaceae bacterium
AAACCAATCAGAGATCCGAAGGCAGCTTTTAAGGCAAGATTATTGGGTGTTTTATTAAAACGTTCTCCAATATATGCCCCTGCAAATGGGCCAATAATTATTCCAAAGGGCCCCAAAAAGATTAGCCCCGCCAACAAACCTATTGTAGAACCGATAACCCCCTTTTTTGACCCACCAAACTTTTTAGTTCCTAGTGCTGGAATAATATAATCCAATAAAAAAACAGCAAGGGCAATAATAAAGGTTACAATCAAAAACGTTGAATTGTCTTCAATGCGACTACTTTGATGGAGTAAAAGCAGTCCAACCCATCCAGTAATTGGGCCTGGGAGCACTGGAAGGAAACTACCAACTATGCCCAGTAGCACAAAAAATAGGCCTAAGAGTTCGAAAAGTAAATCCATGATTAGGTGGTTTTTGAGGTATTCGTTCAGTTATTAGAGCTTGAAAATAAAAAAAAGTGTAATTTTAAAGGGTATAATTTATAATTAACTTTTGCCATGAAAAAATCATTCTATATACTACAATCTCTTTTTTTAATGTCTATTTTGGTTGGATGCGAGTATTTTTCAACTACAACCTATACGCCTCAGCAAATAAAAAAAGCTTCTGAATGGTCGACTGAGGATCAAGGGCCTAGTTTTGAAAGCTGTCAAGGTCTTTCTGCAGAAGAACAGTTTTTATGTTTTAAAGATACACTATCACAGGCAGTTTATGACGCTTTAAATGCTGAAGAATTAATTGCTTCTGAAGCTTTGAATGAAGAAATTATTTTAATCATTACTATAGACAATGAAGGAAATTTAGCACTTGATTCTATTGAAAATAGAGCTAGTGTTACAAGCGCATTACCCAACTTGACTGAAATCTTGACAAATGCTATTCTTTCTCTACCAAAAGCTATTCCTTCCACAAAAACCAATGTAGGTATATCTGTGACTACTTCTATTAAACTTCCCATTCGGGTAGTAGCTTCGCCTCAGTAATTATGGCAGAACGCATTATCTTAGGGATTGACCCAGGGACTACCATAATGGGTTTTGGCTTGATAAAAGTTGAACACAAGAAAATGCATTTCATGCAGCTAAATGAATTACAGTTATCTAAATACAAAGATCATTACCTAAA
The DNA here is from genome assembly GCA_905478905.1 of uncultured Flavobacteriaceae bacterium. Lineage (GTDB taxonomy): Bacteria > Bacteroidota > Bacteroidia > Flavobacteriales > Flavobacteriaceae > Arcticimaribacter. Next base: position 1,129 of record CAJQKN010000018.1, read on the forward strand.
ACTCAAATTGATTTATGAACGTACAATAGAGTTGATTGATAATTATCATCCAGATGAGATTGCTATTGAAGCCCCCTTTTTTGGAAAAAACGTTCAATCCATGCTAAAGCTCGGAAGAGCTCAAGGAGTAGCTATGGCAGCTGGCCTGTCTCGAGACATTCCTATTACAGAGTATTCTCCTAAAAAAATTAAGATGGCCATAACGGGAAATGGAAATGCGAGCAAAGAACAGGTGGCCAAAATGTTGCAAAGTCTTTTAGGGTTTAAAACTTTACCTAAAAATCTTGATTCAACTGATGGTCTGGCAGCAGCTGTATGTCATTTTTTTAATGCAGGCAAAGCCGATAGCACGGAACACTATACTGGATGGAAAGCTTTTGTAACCCAGAATCCCTCGAAGGTTAAGTAGCAAAATGAGCGCCATTTATTTTCATATTCCATTTTGTAAACAGGCCTGTCATTACTGTAATTTTCATTTTTCAACCTCCCTCAAATACAAGGCAGAAATGCTTGAGGCCCTGACATCCGAAGTTTTTTTACGAACTGATGAGCTTCCAAACGAACCCTTAAAGAGTATTTATTTTGGAGGAGGAACACCCTCCATGCTTTCACCAACTGAAATTGAGACTTTATTGAATTCGGTTAGTACTCATTTTTCACTTGATTCCAATGTGGAAATTACCCTGGAAATGAATCCAGATGATTATGCGCCAAATTATTTAAAGGATATAAAATCTGCAGGTGTTAATCGTTTAAGTTTGGGGGTGCAATCATTTTTTGATGAAGAACTTAAGTTAATGAATCGAGCGCATACTGCGCAGGAGGCCTATTTGATCATGGATGAGGTTAGCCGTAATTTCGATAATTATTCAATGGATTTGATTTATGGAATGCCCTACAGTAGTGTGGCAAGTTGGATGAAAAATATTGAGATCGCTTTAGGGTTTACACCCCCACACATATCTAGTTATGCCTTAACGGTTGAACCCAAAACGGTCTTGGAAAACCAGGTAAAGAAAGCAAAGGTTGAATTGTTGGATGAAGAGATTGTCCTGACCCAATTCAATGTACTTGTTGAACAACTCACCCAAAAGGGTTTTGAACATTATGAGGTATCTAACTTTGGGCAAGAGGGCTTTCATTCGGTGAACAATTCTTCCTATTGGCAAGGGAAACCTTATCTTGGGATAGGTCCTTCTGCCCACAGTTTTTACGATAACCAACGGAGCTGGAACATCAATAACAACAAGAAATACCTGGAAGGAATTGCCCAAGGGTCTTTGACTATAGAACGCGAAAGACTCACATTGATCGATCAATACAATGAGTTTATCATGACTGGCTTACGTACTTCAAAAGGAGTTGCCCTAAATGATATTCAAGCTCGTTTTGGCGAGCGATTTGCAGGTCTTTTTGAGCAACAGCTAGAAAAGCATCTGCTTCAGCAAAACCTTTTTTGGGATGGCGATACCGTTAAAGTGACTCAAAAGGCTCGGTTTCTAGTCGATGGAATAGCTTCGGACCTATTTCTTTTAAACCGCTAGTTTTCTTCTTTAGAAAGTTCGACAAAGTTCTTGTAAAACAATGGAATGGTTTCTATGCCTTTGTAAAAATTAAACAGGCCAAAATGTTCATTGGGAGAATGAATAGCGTCACTGTCTAAACCAAAGCCCATTAACACGCTTTTTGCTCCAAGTACTTTTTCGAATAAGGGGACAATGGGTATACTCCCTCCATCCCTTTGTGGGAAGGGATCCACACCAAAACTAGTTGCATAAGCTTTGTGAGCAGCCTTGTAACCTATATTGTCAATTGGCGTAACATAGGGTTCTCCACCATGATGGGCAATGACCTCTACCTTCACACTTTTGGGCGCAATGGCTTTAAAGTGCTTTTCAAAAAGTTCTCCTATTTCCTCCCAATCTTGATTGGGAACCAAGCGCATTGAAATTTTTGCATGTGCCTTGCTAGCAATTACAGTTTTCGCTCCTTCTCCTGTATATCCTCCCCAAATACCATTTACGTCCAGGGTTGGACGAATGGATTGTCTTTCAGCTGTTGAGTAACCTTCTTCTCCATGTATATCTGCAAGATCAATTGCTTCGATATACTCTTTCAAATCAAAAGGTGCTTTAGCCATTTCAGCGCGTTCTTCATCGGTTATGGCGACAACTTTGTCATAAAAGCCGGGAATAGTAATTCTGTTCTTGTCGTCTTGGAGTTCCGCTATCATCTTAGCCAAGATATTGATTGGGTTCGCTACGGCTCCTCCATAAAGTCCCGAGTGAAGGTCTCGATTTGGTCCAGTGACAGTAACTTCCATATAAGATAATCCTCGAAGTCCGGTTGTAATCGAGGGTTGGGAATTACTGATCATTCCAGTGTCAGAGATCAAAATGATATCACAAGTTAGACGCTCTTTGTGCTTATTAATAAAGGCTTCTAAATTATCACTTCCTACTTCTTCTTCACCTTCAATCATGAATTTAACATTGCAGGGCAATTGGTTGTTTTGTATCATCCATTCAAAGGCTTTTACATGCATATACATTTGCCCCTTGTCGTCACAAGCTCCTCGGGCGAAGATTGCTCCTTCAGGATGAATATCTGTAGGCTTTATGACTGGTTCAAAGGCAGGACTATCCCAAAGCTCAAGGGGATCTGGAGGTTGAACGTCATAGTGTCCATAAACCAATACAGTGGGAAGAGAGGGGTCAATTATTTTTTCTCCATAAACAATGGGATACCCCGCTGTGGGTTCAATTTTTACTGAGGTGGCCCCTGCCTCTTCAAGAGATTTTGCTACCCATTTTGCCGCAGCATGCACATCATTTGCATAGGCTGAGTCGGCACTAATTGATGGAATTTTGAGTAAATCAATTAATTCATCGAGATAGCGTTTTTTGTCTTCTTGGGTGAGTTGAATCATTGTTTAGGTGGTTTAAAAATGTTTCTTGCAAAGATTTACGTTTTTTAGGAAGTAAAAAATATTTTTAATAAAAACTTACTTATATTTGCACCCGTCTAAAGCCAACTGCGGGTGTGGTGAAATTGGTAGACACGCTAGATTTAGGATCTAGTGCTTCACGGCGTGGGGGTTCGAGTCCCTTCACCCGCACTCAAACCTCTATAGCTTTTGTTATAGAGGTTTTTTTAATTTAAAGCATGCGTTATTCAAAACGACAAATAATTCGATTTTTCATCCTTGCTGTTGCTGTTGCTGGAATGCTCATTCGATTTTGGGATACACTTCAGGTTTTACTAATCGAATTTAACACCTAATTTTTATGGCAGAGGAAATGATAAGAGGAAAGGATGTATTAACAGGTTGTTTTTTTACAGGTTGTGCGTGCTTCCTAGTAGGAACACTATTGTTGGTGCTGTTTGTTTTTCACGATTCTATTTTTTAACCCGAAAGTTCTCGAGTTTTATATCATCTAATCCTTTGTGATCGAAAGGATATTCCATATCATCTTGAATGTTATAAAGTGAAATCAATATGAATTCACTTAAGATAACGACAAAATAGGTAATCCAGGCTGGATTGTCTAGACCAATTTTATTGATAATTGTTGGCGTGTAAATGATTGGAAAAATATAGATAAATACTTTACAATAGGCTTTTAAGCTAATTGGTGTTCTGTGAATGTGGATGGCCAAAGCATTTTCCATACCCTCGTGTACCTTTTGAATAACACCGTTGATTTTGGTCCGTAAACCATTTGATACGGTTTCAGGATTTCTTTCCATATAACTTACTAAGTCCTGAAATGAGCCATCCAAAGCCTCTTTGTTAGGAGTTGCTCCTTCCAAGTGTTCGATAAAACGGTCGGAGATAGATGCACATAAATCAAATCCCTCTTGTTGTTCTTCTTTCGACATTTTATTGTTTGCCCCAATGAGGTACTGAATAGCAATCAATGCACTTTTCATTTTACTCAAATGCTCTAATGCCTTCTCTCGACGTTTAAACGCTCCACGAATTGCAAAAACCAATGGGAAGATGATGGCTATACTGATTAAGGTTAGGTCAATGTTATATATAATTCCTTTAGTATAACAGAAATAGGGTACAACCAATGAAATGATTAAAGTGATCAGTGTTCGTTGGTTGATAATGGAGAAATATTGTTTCACTATTGAATTATTGTTTATCTTTATTAAACTTACTAACTATATTTATCGCAATATATGAAACAATTTATAATACTTTTCTTTTGCTCACTAATAATGTTTGCACAAGAAACCAACGACAAATTATTCTCTTCTACTGGTGTGATAGAAGCGAAGATGAGCTTTTCGCCAAAACTGATTCGGAAAATAAAGAGTGATACAGTTTATGTGGATACTCAATTTCAATACAAGACAGAAGGACAGTGGAATGAGATGACTATTGGAATTCGTGCACGAGGAAACTTTAGACGATCTACTTGTTACTATCCTCCGATTAAAGTTGACTTAAAAAAGAAGCAGGTTAAAGACACTTATTTCAATGGGCAGAAAAAACTAAAACTAGTTTTACCATGTCTGCAAGAAAGAGATAAAAATGATAATATCTTAAAAGAGTTAATGGTCTATAAACTCTTTGAATTGATTACGCCCTACCACTTCAAAACACGTCAATTATCAGTGGAATTTACTGACCTAAATAAGAAAAAACCTGTAACCGAAAACATCAATGCTTTCTTGATTGAAGATGATAAAAAGGTTGCAAAACGACATGAAGGAAAAGTGTTTGAACGGTATATTCACCCATTAGCCATGGATAGCGATGCATCTATTCGAAACGCAATGTTTCAATATATGATCGGAAATACAGATTTCTCTGTGGCCTATCAGCACAATGGAAAACTACTGTATATTGACAAGAAAATCATTCCATTACCCTATGATTTCGATATGTCTGGATTCATTAACCCAAGCTATGGTGTTGTAAATCAAACCCTCAATATCTCTTCTATCCGCGATCGAAAATATAGAGGTTTTAAAAGAGATGATAAAGATTTCTATGCCGTCAGGGATGTGTTTATTGGCCAAAAGGAAGCCATGTTTGCCATCTTATCCAACTACCAAGCAAGCTTTGAGAATCCTAGTGAATTTACTGAAGCGAAAAAATATTTAATGAGCTTCTTTGAGGTCATTGAAAATGAAGCTAGCTTCAAAAAGAATGTGATCGACGTAGCACGAACGAAATAAAAAAATTACTGTTTAGGTGTTTTATTGAGCACCTTGAGCATTTTGTCAAAAATAGCGGTGTTTTCATAAATACCGCTAAATTGATTAGCCCCCACTCCCATAGCGAAAACAGGAACCATAGCTGCGGTATGCCCCAGGGTAACAAAGCCACCTTCAGGTTTAAATGTTTTAATATCTCCAGAAGTTATTCCTAGTCCTCCAGTTTCGTGGTCAGCAGTTACGATCAAAAGCGTGTTGGGGTTTTCTTTCACGAATTTAACGGCAACGCCAATTGCTTTATCAAAATCAAGGAATTCACTCACAACATAATCCAGTTCATTTGCATGGCCACCCCAGTCGATTTGTGATCCTTCTATCATCAAGAAAAAGGGTGTATTTTTTTTAGCAGTTAATTTATTTAACATGCTTTTTACAGCTTCGTCCAGTGCAGGTCTTCTACCGTCCAATATTCGTTCGGGTTCATCATTGCTGGTGAAATATCCAATACGCTCTGCTGTAGCCTCATCAAATGAAGTTAGATTTTTCGGAAAAGACCAATCTTGCATTTCATTGAGCAGGTCTCGTTTATCGTCTCTTTTAATGAAATGTTTTTTTCCACCACCAATAAAATAATCCACTTTACTTTCACTAAGTTGAAGTGCAATATCTTGGTATTTCCTTCGTGAATTAACCTTGGCGTAAAAAGAAGCTGGCGTAGCATGAACTATACTCGAGGTTGCAATTAATCCCGCAAGATATTTTTGTTCTTTGCAGTATTCAAGAATGGAGGTTGATTTTTTGTTTTGCATACTAATTCCAATCACACCATTCAATGTTTTCACCCCAGAGGCCATGGCAGTTCCACTAGCAGCAGAATCTGTTACCAGGGCATTTGAAGAATGTGTTTTTGCTAGACCAATGGTGGAGAATGACTCAAGATTGGTTTTGTTTCCGTTGGCATACATTCCAGCGGTGATTTGTGTAAGGCCTGTTCCATCGCCAATTATGAGGATTATATTGGTTGGTAACACTTCTTGAGCTTTGCTAAAAAAAAGCCCTCCAAACAGAATAACAGAAAGTAGGGGTAATCGCATAAAAAATAATTTGACCTCAAATTTACGATTTAAAGCGTAACAAGGCATTTGTTTGGGTAATTTTTAGCCTTTTTGTTTTAAGATTTAATATTTTAGGGTTAACAGTCAATAACACAATATTGATGAATTGTAAAGAGGGCTC
>CAJQKN010000019.1 GCA_905478905.1 uncultured Flavobacteriaceae bacterium
TACCAAATTGGTTATGAATTACTTCCCCTAAACGGGCTGTTCACTTTCCTTGGCTTAGTATTGATTCGTCGCAAGGAGAACTAAAGTACATGCACGTTCAACAAGGATGCCTTTTGCTTTTAAAAGTGATTCAAATACTGGGTTTTCTGTGCCGGGATTAAACAAAACACGTCTAGGCTTCAAGGAAAGGATGTAGTCGAAATAGGGCTCTTGTCGCGCAGGACCCAAATACAAGCTCACTGTATCTATATCTTTCCATTGAAGTTTTTCAGTGGCAATTGTGTGGCCTAAGACCTTACCCGTACGAAGTCCCAAAGCAATTAGCTCATGCTTATGCATGGATAATTTTTCAATGGCCTTGTAGGCATAGCGTTCTGGATTGGTGGATGCTCCCACGACTAATGTTTTCACCCTACCAATGCATTAATGTGCTTCCCCAGGTAAAACCACTACCAAAGGCTGCCAAAACGACCTTATCACCTACTTTCACTTTCCCTTCTTCCCATGCCTCTGTTAGTGCAATTGGAATTGAAGCAGCGGTAGTATTACCATAGCGCATAATGTTATTATACACTTGGTCATCGCGCAATTGGAATTTCTTTTGGATGAATTGAGAGATACGAAGATTGGCTTGATGCGGCACAAACATATCAATATCGCTAGCTTCCCAATTATTTTTTTTCAATCCTTCATTGATTACTTCCGAAAAACGCACCACAGCATGTTTAAATACAGTTTGTCCGTTCATATAAGGATAGTAACTCTCGTCTGTGGGATCATTTTCAGCAATAATTTCTGGTACCCACCGCATGGTGCTTGGGCCAATTAGCGAGAGTTCTTCTGCGTGTTGTCCTTCAGAATAGAGATGCGAAGACAAAATACCTTTGTCAAGATCTTCTTCTCGTGTTAGCACTGCAGCACCTGCTCCATCACCAAAAATGACAGAAACGCCACGACCGCGTGTTGTAAAGTCAAGCCCACCTGAGTGATTCTCTGCACCAATGACCAAAACATTTTTGTACATCCCCGTTTTGATGAATTGATCTGCTGTAGACAAACCATAGATAAAACCTGAACACTGCATCCGGATATCCATGGCAGGACAAGCTGGAATCCCCAAAAGTTTTTGCACCAAGACACCTGAACCAGGAAAATAATAGTCGGGGCTTAGGGTGGCAAAAAGAATCATGTCAATGTCCTCAGGGGTTCGATTTGCACGTTCTAGAGCAATCAAAGCAGCCTTGTGCCCCATAGTCGCTGGTGAATCTCCGCTTCCTTTAACTATATGGCGTCTTTCTTTTATTCCTGTCCTTTCCGAAATCCATTCATCAGAGGTTTCCATTCTTTTGGAAAGATCTTCGTTGGTTACTATGTTGTCAGGCAAGTATTTACCCATTCCAATTATTCGAGAATTATACATAAATTGTAGTTAGATTATTAGTATGTGTCTCGCTAAAATAGGGAAAAGTAAATTAAATATAGCGCTTGTAGTTATCCACAACAATTGCTGCCTTCAAATCATGCATCAAATTATACAAACCAAAAAAGGTTCTGTTGATGTATAGAAAATGTCGTGATCCTCTATTTCCGTTCAATTTCCGCAGATAATCATCATTGGCTAAGCGGTCGCTAATGGAAGCTATTTTATTCCAGAAAACAGGGTCAGAAAAATCGAAAGTTTCTCCGTGAAAGGGGAAGGTAAAAATGCTCAACATATCGTGAAAGAGGGCAACAATATATTTACGTGCGTCCGGAGAATCATCTTCCCGAAGAATTTCTAATTCAGTGATCTTCTGTGTGAAAAATGCTATATCGTTGATTGCCTTAGCATCGGAAAGCTCAAAATAGGGTACATAGAATTCTTCTGGAATTTCTTTGATACACCCAAAATCAATGGCAACCAATTGTGCTTGATCGGTGATCAAGAAATTTCCAGGATGTGGATCAGCATGTACACTGCGTAAAACATGCATTTGATACATATAAAAATCCCATAGGGTTTGTCCCAATCGATTATTCTTTTCTTGGTCGGTATTGTCTTTGGTATATTCTGACAAATGAATACCCTCCATCCAATCCATGGTGAGTATTTTCTCACAGGAATAAGCTGCATAATAATTTGGAAAAACCAAATTTGGAATCCCTGAACATTGTTCGCGAATGGCTTCGCTTTGGGCTAGTTCAAGGGTATAATTGGTTTCTTCCAATAACTTACCTTCAATTTCTTTGAAAAACTTCTCGGTATCTTGTCCTTTGAGGTTAAACATTCGCGAGGCGACTGGCTTCACCAAAGCAAGGTCCGAGCCAATGCTATTTGCAACACCGGGATATTGTATTTTAACTGCGAGCTTTTGGTTATTTTTTGAGGCCAAATGCACTTGACCAATACTGGCAGCGTTGACTGATTCGGGAGCGAACGTATCAAAAATATCTTCGGGATATTTACCAAAATATTTTTTGAAGGTCTTCCGCACCAAGGGTCCTGACAAAGGTGGGACAGAAAATTGGGATAGACTAAAACGATCTACATAGGCTGAAGGCAGTAAATTCTTCTCCATGCTCAACATTTGCGCAACCTTTAGGGCACTTCCTTTCAAGGTTTTTAGGCCATCATAAATGTCTTTTGCATTTTCTTGATCAAGGTTTTCACGGGCGTTTTCCGGATCAATGATTTTGTCTCCAATATACTTTATATAGTTTCCGCCAAGCTTAACCCCTGTAGATACTAATTTACTTGCGCGTTCTATTTTTCCCGTAGGGATACGATCTAAAGTTTTCAATTATGCTTTTGCTGTTGTTTCTTTCCATAAAAATTTTCCCAAATCCAACAAGGTGTCTAGACGCGTGTTGTCGAATACCTCAAATGCAACCGTAACAGATTTCTCAATCAAGGCATCTGTTTTCTCAAAACTGGGAGAACTGTCGTTCATCCAAAATTTCATTAAGAGTAACAATTGCCCCCAAGTTGCTTCAGAAAATAATTCTGTTGGATTTTGTGCAAAACGCGTTTTGTCTTCATTCCCTTCTTCAATCAATTCTGTAGCAAAGGCTTTTACCGATGTTCTCAGTTGCTTCATTTGACCCAAATTTTTCATCGGTTGCGCATTCTCATGTAAGGCAAACAATACATAACTACGGTTCAACAAAAGCACTTCAAAAAAGGTGTAGAAAAAGGTCAGTAAGCGATCCTTTCTGCTCAGACTGTCGAAATTTTTATTTTTTGCTAACAAGGCGGCTGCATTGTCATAAAATGCCTGCCAAATGGCATGCTTGACAGAATCTAAGGAAGCAAAAAAGTTGTAGAACTCGGCTTCCTCAATAGTATTTTCTTTGCAAAATTTGTACACCGAAGTTGGAAAGGATTCGTGCTCAAGAGCATGCTGGGTGTAGGCGCTTAGAATGTCTGTTTTTATCGTTTCGGTTTTTGTGGCCATTTTTATATTTATTTGTTGACCAAAGATAATGATTGTTTATTCTTTTCGAGAATTAATTAAACAAAAAATAGAAAAATAAAAATGTCAATTTGTCAGCATTCTAAACTTGGAATTGTTTTTGCTTCTTGATTAAAAAAACAAAAACTATGTCTTCAGGTAAAATCAATGTTTCGGTAGAAAACATTTTCCCATTAATTAAAAAATTCTTGTACAGTGATCACGAAATATTTTTACGTGAGCTGATTTCGAACGCAACTGATGCAACCCTAAAACTAAAACACCTCAGTAGCCTAGGTGAAGCTAAGGGAGACATTGGAACGCCGATGATAGAAATAAAGGTAAATGAGAAAAAGAAAACCCTTCATATAATCGATCAAGGAATTGGAATGACTTCTGAGGAGGTTGAAAAATACATCAACCAAGTCGCTTTTTCTGGTGCAGAAGAGTTCTTGGAACAATACAAAGATAGTGCAGCAGACAGTGGAATTATTGGTCATTTTGGTCTTGGGTTTTACTCTGCCTTTATGGTAGCAGAAAAGGTGGAAATCATCACCAAATCCTATAAAGACGAAGCTGCTGTGCGTTGGGTCTGTGATGGGTCACCAGAATACACGCTAGAAGCAGATAATAAGACAGAAAGAGGAACAGAAATCATCCTTCATATTGACAAAGATTCAAAAGAATTTTTGAAAGAAAGCCGCATCAAAGAACTCTTAAACAAATACAATAAATTTATGCCTGTGCCCATTAAATTTGGCACAAAAGAAGAAACGCTTCCATTGGCAGAAGATGCCGCTGAAGATGCAAAGGCAGAAACTGTGACGGTTGATAACATCATCAACAACCCTTCTCCTGCATGGACCAAACTACCCACCGAGTTAGCAGAAGAAGATTACAGTAGTTTTTACCGAGAGTTGTATCCCATGCAATTTGAAGAACCCTTGTTTAATATTCACCTGAATGTTGATTATCCCTTTAATCTTACGGGAATTTTGTACTTCCCAAAGCTTAATAATGACTTAAATTTACAAAAGGATAAAATTCAATTATACCAAAATCAAGTCTTTGTTACCGACAATGTAGAAGGTATCGTACCTGAATTTTTAACTTTATTGAGAGGGGTTATTGATTCTCCTGACATTCCATTGAACGTTTCAAGGAGTTATCTACAGGCCGACGGGGCTGTAAAGAAGATCAGCAACTATATCACCAGAAAAGTTGGTGACAAGCTCAACAGTCTTTTCAAAAAAGATCGAGCAGCGTTTGAAGAAAAGTGGAACGACATCAAAGTTGTGATTGAATACGGAATGTTATCAGAAGATAAATTCTATGAAAAAGCAGAGAAGTTTGCGCTTTATCCAACCGTTAATGGTGATTTCTTCACCTTTGAGGAATTAAAAGAAGCTACCAAAGACCTTCAAACGGACAAAGACGATAAACTCGTGATTCTGTATGCGTCTAATGCAGATGAACAACACGCCTATATTGAAGCTGCCAAAGAAAAAGGCTATCAAGTAATATTGCTCGATTCTCCCATTGTCTCGCATTTGATTCAAAAATTAGAATCGTCCAATGAAAAGGTGTCGTTTGCACGTGTGGATGGAGATGCCCTTGAAAACCTCATCAAAAAAGATGAGGCAAC
>CAJQKN010000020.1 GCA_905478905.1 uncultured Flavobacteriaceae bacterium
AGCCGCTTTTTCAGCAATCATATAGACTGGAGCATTGGTGTTTCCAGAAACAATTTTTGGCATAATAGAAGCATCGACTACCCGAAGGTTTTTAATCCCATGAACGGTCAAATTCGAATCAACCACAGCCATAGCATCATTCCCCATTTTGCAAGTTCCTACAGGATGATAAACTGTTTCCAATGTTTTTTTAATGTGTTCTATAAGTAGGCTATCATCGGTTCTATTGTGGGGAAGCCCATTTTCTTTGGTGTGTCTTTTTAATCCTTCTTGTTCCATGATGTCAAAAACGATCTTTCCTCCTTTCACCAATTGCGCTAAATCTTCTTTTTCTTCTAAGAAATTCGGTTGGATGATTGGAGCTGCTTTGGGGTCTGCTGAGAATAAGCTGACCGTTCCACGGCTTTTTGGATGCAATAAAGTTGGGAGTATGCTAAAGCCATCGGAACGTGGATAAGCATTCAGATCATAGGCATCATAGCCATATTGATCGCCCACCCACATGGGAGAAAAGTGTAGTTGAAAGTTAACTTTTCCGCCTTTTTGGTCAATATCAAAAAAGGCCATTCCTTCAAGGGGACCGCTGCAGAACACTCCTTTTTTATGGACAAAATAATTCCAGGCAGCTTTGAGCTGTTGTAGGGGCGAAATATAATGGTTGATTCCCTCTTGGGTCTTTGCTTTTGCGCAAATAGGGTAAAACAAATGATCTTGAAGGTTTTTGCCGACTCCTTTTAATTCATGTATACATTCGATTCCATGTTTTTTAAGTTCGGTAGCCTCTCCAATTCCAGAGAGCATTAACAATTGTGGAGAGTGAAATGCACCTGCAGAAAGAATGATTTCTCTTTGTGCATACGATGTAATGGTTTTGGCTCCTTTGGTGTATTGAACACCAACAGCTTTTTTATCGTTTATGATGATTTTCTCTACTTGGGCGTGGGTTATTGTTGTTAGGTTTGAGCGTCCAAGTACTGGCTTTAAAAAAGCAACAGCAGCACTGTCTCGTTTTCCGTTTTTGATGGTACTTTGAACAATACCCACACCCTGCTGTTTTGCTCCGTTGTAATCCGAATTTTTTGGGATTCCAATGGCAGCGCAAGCATCCATAAATCCTTCAACAAAAGGAGTTTTAAAGCTAGTGGGTAGGCTAACTCCCAGCTCCCCACTACTGCCATGATAGCCTTCATCCATCTGTTCTATCTGGGCATTATTCTCAGCACGCTTAAAATAAGGTAAGACATCTTTATACCCCCACCCTGGATTGCCTAGCGCCTCCCAGCCGTCATAATCAGCAGCATTTCCACGCACATAGGCCATGGCATTTGTGGAACTACTTCCCCCAAGGGTTTTTCCTCTGGGCAAATAAATTCTCCTTTGTAAAACGTTTGTTTGCTCTTCGGTCCAAAACCCCCAATCCACCTCACTTTTATGAACTTTGGTATAGGCGCCTGGAATGTGAATATTTTTGTTACTGTCAGGACCCCCAGCTTCTAGAACTAAGACAGTATTTTTTGGGTCTTTGGATAATCGGTTCGCTAGTACACATCCTGCAGAACCTGCTCCAATAATAATATAATCGAATGAGTTACCCATAACCTTATCAATTTATGTTTACGAAATGGGGAAATGCACCTAGCTTGGTAGGTCCTTAAGAACACAAGTGTACCTAAAATTAAACTTTTATTATTAATCCAGATCCATTTTGATTGAATTCTTCACTTTAATGAGAAAAAAGCAGAGAAGATGTGGTCACACAACTTGGTTAAAATTATAAAGAAAAACGGATGCCCTCTTAGTTTTTATGGATTTAAAAGAATGGGCTTTCCGAATCCAAGTTTTTCTAGTTTTTTGAATTGAGTTTCAGCATCTCCAACAATCAAATAAATCATTTTATCTGAGTTCAAGTGTTCTTTTGCCAATCTTTTAACATCTTCAACAGTCAATGCTTTTACAATATTTTCTCTTTTTTTAGCATAGTCTTCTGGATAATCATAATTGCTGATATTTCGCAACATATTCAATTTGCTCCGCAATGTTTCAAAGGCTCGGGCATTACTTTTTAGCATAAAGCCTTTGGTAATTTCCAAGTCGTTTTCGGAAAAATTAGTGCCATAGTCTTCAACGATTTCCTTGATCAATTGTGCGGATTCAAAGGTTACGTTTGAGCGAACATTTGAAGAAATCAGGAAAGTGCCTTTTAGGTTCGAGCCACTAAATCTTGAACGAATTCCATAGGTATAGCCATTGCTTTCACGTAATTCTTGTGTTAGTTGAGAGGCAAAACCTCCCCCGCCTAAGCGATAATTCACTAAGGAAGCAGCATAGTAATCATTGTCAGTAGCAGCCAATGCTGAATAGCCAAATTGAAGAACAGATTGCTTTGCTCCGGGAAAATCATAAAAATAAACCTTCGATTTATTCATCTCTTTGGGATCTTTAAGCGTTGGAAAGTTGATGTCTTTCTTTTTCCATTGGTTGTTCAAGCCGCTTAAAGAAGCAACAAGTTCGTCTTGACTGACAGCACCCACAACATGGATTTTCGCAATATTTGGCGCGAAGTTTCTAGCGTAAAAGCTTTTTAAATCCTCTAATGTAATTGCATTGACTGAAGCCGTCGTACCCAAGTTGTTGTTGGATAGAAGATGA
>CAJQKN010000021.1 GCA_905478905.1 uncultured Flavobacteriaceae bacterium
ATTACACTATCAGGCTGGGGCTGGCATTGTTGCCGATTCTGTCCCAGAAAGTGAATTACAAGAAGTCTATAATAAATTAGGTGCGCTAGATAAAGCCTTAACCTTAGCAGAAGAAGTATAATATGAAAAAAGTATTTGTCATCGATAATTACGATTCGTTTACCTATAACCTGGTGCACTATCTCGAAGAATTGGGTTGTGAAGTGGTTGTCAAACGCAACGACCAGTTTCAATTAGATGAACTAGAAGACTACGGCTTAATTCTTCTTTCGCCTGGGCCTGGGATTCCCGATGAATCTGGACTGCTCAAGGCGGCCATTGAACGCTATGCTTCAACCAAAAAAATATTGGGCATTTGTTTGGGGCAACAAGCCATTGGAGAAGTGTTTGGAGCAAGCTTAATTAATCTAGACAAGGTCTATCACGGAATTGCGACACCGGTCACCATTACCGAGGAAGATATCCTTTTTAAGGATCTTCCCAAAACGTTTGAGATTGGACGCTACCATTCTTGGGTGGTCGAAACCCCTCTTCCAGCAGAATTAATCGCCACCTCCTTCGATGAAGAAGGACAATTAATGTCCTTGCGCCACAAGACCTATGATGTTCGAGCGGTGCAATACCATCCCGAATCGGTGCTTACACCCAACGGAAAAAAAATATTGGAAAATTGGATCAATAGTTAATCATGAAAGCTACCCTCAACCGACTCATACAACACGAACAACTCAGCAAAGCCGAAGCAAGACAAATGATCATCAACATTGCTGATGGACAATATACTGCTGTGCAGATTGCCTCATTCCTAACGGTCTATATGATGCGAAGCATCAGCCTTGAAGAGTTGGAAGGTTTCCGTGAAGCCCTTTTGGAGTTGTGTATCTCGATTGATCTGAGCGAATTTGATACCATTGACCTCTGTGGAACTGGAGGCGACGGGAAAGATACCTTCAACATCTCTACCCTATCTTCTTTTGTGACCGCTGGAGCTGGGGTTAAAGTCACCAAACACGGGAATTATGGGGTCTCGTCTGGCTGTGGTTCAAGCAATGTATTGGAAGCCCTAGGGATTAAGTTTTCCAATGAGCAGGACTTTTTAAAACGCTGTGTCGATCAAGCCGGAATTTGTGTCTTACACGCGCCTCTGTTTCACCCCGCCATGAAAAATGTTGCAGCAGTTCGAAAAGAATTGGGTGTGAAAACGTTTTTTAATATGCTAGGGCCGCTGGTCAATCCTGCATTCCCAAAATACCAATTAACAGGGGTATTCAATCTAGAACTCGCCCGTTTGTACCATTATCTCTTTCAAAAAACAAGGACAAAATTCACCATCCTCTATGCCTTGGATGGCTATGATGAAATTTCGCTAACTGGCTCTACAAAGGCCTTTAGTAATGCGAGTGAACGCGTTTTAACACCTCAAGATTTTGGCGTACTTCCGCTAAAAGCATCACAAATTACTGGAGGAGATTCGGTAGCATCTTCCGCAAAAATATTCATGGATGTCATTCAAAACAAAGGAACCATCGCCCAGACAAATGTGGTTTGTGCCAATGCCGGAATGGCCATTGCCACTGCCTTGGATCTATCGCCCATAGAAGGCTTTGAAAAAGCAAAAGAATCTCTTCTTTCTGGAAAAGCATTAACGGCTTTAACGAGCTTACAAAACATCAGTAAAGCATGACTATTTTAGACCGTATTGTTGCCGATAAAAAAATTGAAGTGGCGCAACGAAAAAGTATTTTTCCTGTGGCCTATTGGGAAGCCTCTCCCCTCTTTGAAAGAACAACTAAATCTCTTGCCGCTCGCTTGAAAAAGAGCGCTTCGGGCATCATAGCAGAACACAAACGCCGTTCGCCCTCCAAACAAAACATCAATAGTTCACTTTCTGTGTCAGAGGTGGCTAAAGGCTATGAAAATGCAGGGGTTTGTGGCATGTCTGTTTTGACCGATGGTAAATATTTTGGCGGATCTTTGGATGATCTAAACCTTGCAAGAGCAGTAACAAAATTTCCACTATTGCGGAAGGAATTCATTGTCGACGAATACCAATTGATTGAAGCCAAAGCCCATGGAGCTGACGTTGTTTTATTGATTGCGGCAGTACTGTCACGAGAAGAAATTCGGCAATTCTCTGCACTTGCCAAAAGCTTAGGACTCGATGTATTGTTGGAAGTTCACAACCTAGAAGAACTACAGAAATCCATCATGCCCGGTTTAGACATGCTCGGTGTAAACAACCGCAACCTAAAAACCTTTGAGGTCTCCTTGGATACCAGCCGTTCTTTAGCCGATAAAATACCGACAGACTTTGTCAAAGTCTCTGAAAGTGGGATTAGTGATGTTGCTGCCATTAAAGACTTGATGACCTTTGGCTACCAAGGCTTTCTAGTAGGAGAAAATTTTATGAAAACGAATGATCCTGGACAAGCTGCGGGAGATTTCATCAAACAACTCGAAGCATGAAACTAAAGGTGTGTGGGATGCGGGAAGCTGATAATATTGCAGCACTAAGTAAATTGCAACCGGACTATATGGGCTTTATTTTTTGGGCGCCCTCAAGTCGCTATGTTGAAAAAACTACCCCATCACTCCCTTCTTCGATCAAGAAAACGGGGGTTTTTGTCGACGCCTCTGTTGACTATATCCAATCCATGATTAAGGAACACAGCCTTCAAGCGGTTCAATTGCATGGTAACGAAACAGCCCATTATTGTGCCTTAGTCCAAGGTTTTGGAGTAGAAGTCATCAAGGCATTTTCCATCATGGAAGACGTTGACTTTAGTTTTTTAAAGGACTTTGATACTTGCTGTGATTTCTTTTTGTTTGATACCAAAGGAGAATTACCGGGGGGAAATGGCTACGGTTTTGACTGGAACATTCTTGCCAACTATCCCTCCAAAAAGCCTTTCTTCCTTAGCGGAGGAATTGGTCCTGAACATGCTGCAGAAATAAAGGCGCTACTAAATACGAATTTACCCCTCTATGCTATTGATGTAAATAGTAAATTTGAACTCGCCCCAGCACGTAAAAATATTGATACACTAACACAATTTAAAAACGAATTGTATGAACTATAATGTAGATGAAAAGGGATATTACGGAGATTTTGGCGGTGCCTTTATCCCTGAAATGTTGTACCCTAATGTAGTAGAATTGCGCGAAAACTATTTAAAAATTTCTTCAGATCCAGGCTTTAAAAAAGAGTTTGATGCCTTGTTGAAAGATTATGTAGGACGACCCACTCCGCTGTATTTTGCCAAACGCTTGTCGGAGCGTTACAATACAAAAATCTATTTAAAACGAGAAGATCTTTGTCATACGGGAGCGCACAAAGTGAACAACACCATAGGGCAAATTCTTTTGGCAAAACGCTTAGGTAAAAATCGAATTATCGCCGAAACAGGTGCAGGCCAACACGGGGTTGCAACGGCTACAGTTTGCGCCCTCATGGGGATTGAGTGTATCGTGTATATGGGTGCATTAGACATCAAACGACAAGCGCCCAATGTAGCCCGAATGAAAATGCTAGGAGCTACTGTGCGTGCGGCACAATCGGGAAGTAAAACCTTGAAAGATGCCACCAACGAAGCCATTCGCGATTGGATCAATAATCCGGTAGATACCCATTATATCATTGGCTCTGTGGTAGGTCCTCATCCCTATCCCGATATGGTCGCCCGTTTTCAATCGATCATCAGCGAGGAAACAAAATGGCAGTTGCAAGAGCAAGAAGGCCGCGACTATCCGGACCATGTCATTGCCTGTGTAGGTGGAGGAAGCAATGCCGCTGGACTCTACTACCATTACCTCAACGATGAACGTGTCAATATTATCGCAGTAGAAGCCGCCGGAAAAGGCATCGATTCAGGTGAAAGTGCTGCGACTTCTGCCCTTGGGAAAGAAGGAATCATTCACGGAAGCAAAACCTTGTTGATGCAAACTCCCGACGGACAAATTACGGAGCCCTATTCTATTTCTGCTGGATTGGATTACCCCGGTGTGGGACCCATGCACGCGCATTTATTTAGAAGCAAGCGAGCCGAATTTATTTCAATTCCCGACCAGGAAGCCATGGACTGGGGACTCACCCTCTCCCAAATGGAAGGGATTATCCCAGCCATAGAAACGGCCCATGCTTTTGCAGTACTAGACGTACGTAAATTTGGCCCTGAGGAAATTGTTGTGTTTAACTGTTCTGGGCGTGGCGACAAAGACCTAGACACCTATATTGATTATTTTAAATTATAATGAATCGAATTGACCTAAAATTCCAAGAGGACAAAAAGCTTTTGTCCATCTATTTTTCTGCTGGTTTTCCCAACCTAGAGGACACAGTACCCATTTTAAAAAAACTGGAAGCCGCGGGGGTGGACATGGTGGAAATTGGCCTGCCTTTTTCTGATCCCCTCGCCGATGGTCCAACCATACAAGAAAGTTCTACCCAAGCCCTACGCAATGGTATGACGACAGAAAAGTTATTCACCCAATTGGAAGGCATACGTGAACATATCACAATTCCATTAGTGCTTATGGGTTACTTTAACCCCATGATGCAATATGGCATTGAGAAATTTTGCCAGCGTTGTGAAGCCATTGGAATAGACGGATTGATTATCCCTGACTTACCGGTAGATGTCTACAACGAGCAGTACAAAACACTCTTCGATCAACACGGATTGTACAATATGTTCCTCATTACTCCGCAAACGCCAGACGAGCGTATTCGCTATATCGACAAAGTGTCCAACGGCTTCATCTATATGGTATCTAGTGCAGCAGTTACAGGGGCACAAA
Organism: uncultured Flavobacteriaceae bacterium; assembly: GCA_905478905.1. Taxonomy (GTDB): domain Bacteria; phylum Bacteroidota; class Bacteroidia; order Flavobacteriales; family Flavobacteriaceae; genus Arcticimaribacter. The sequence continues at coordinate 4,798 of CAJQKN010000021.1, forward strand.
GTACTTTTGGAAATACCCAGACCGATTATTTCCAACGAATCGCCAAGATGAATCTCAATACCCCCACGGTAGTCGGTTTTGGGATTAGCAATGCCGCTACCTATGAAGCTGCTAGTTTGCACTCCCGTGGAGCCATTATTGGGTCAGCCTTTATCAAGTTTTTAGAAGAAAAAGGCGTAGCGCATATTGATGAATTTGTGCGCTCCATTCGAACTTAAACCAAGTTTTC
>CAJQKN010000022.1 GCA_905478905.1 uncultured Flavobacteriaceae bacterium
CACGCGAACAGGAAGGGTTTCCATACTCTTTGATAATACCCAGGCATTGAAAGGAGAAAGTGCCGATCCAGTATTGCGAGCAAAAAGATAGATTTCTCGTATCAATTCTTTTCGACCCACAGTAACTCCACCCAAAACGCGTCCCTGCCCGTCGATTAATTTTGTAGCAGAATGAATGACGATGTCTGCACCAAACTTGATGGGTTGCTGTAAATAAGGCGTAGCAAAACAATTGTCAATCACTAAAATCAAGTTGTTCTTTTTGGCCACTTCACCCAAATAAGCAAGGTCCAAAATGGCCACACCAGGATTGGTTGGTGATTCAGCATAAATTATTTTAGTATTGGGTTGAATCAAGGCTTCAATGGTATCAATTTCTTCAACATTAAAATAGCTAGTTTCTATATTCCATTTTGGAAGAAATTTGGTGAATAAGGTATGGGTAGAACCAAAAACGGCACGAGCAGAAACAATATGATCTCCACTGTTGAGTAAGGCGGCAAAGGTTCCAAAAACTGCTCCCATTCCAGTAGCAAAAGAAACACCATCTTCTGCTCCTTCCATATCAGCTACTTTTTCGACCAATTCTGATGTATTGGGGTTGGTAAAACGGCTGTAAATATTGCGTTCTTTTTCTTCAGCGAAAGCTGCACGCATTTCCTCTGCGTCCTCAAAAACAAAACTAGAGGTTAGGTGCAATGGAGTAGAATGTTCCATGAATTGGGAACGCTCCATTTGTGTTCGAATAGCTTTTGTTTCTAAACGATGACTCATATTGCTTTTCCGTTTAGTATGATTTTAAATTGTATGTCAGCAACGCTGTCTATCATTTTTGAAACCGAGCAATATTTTTCGTAAGATAGTTTTGCAGCCCGAGTTGCTTTTTCTGGACTAATATCATCTCCTTCCAAATGAATTGTAATTTCTATGGTGTGAAACAAAGCAGGAACTTCTCCTTCGTTCCGCAGCCCATGCACCTCCATTCGCAGTGCATCAGGATTAATTTTTTGCTTCCCAAGAATGGCGACAATATCTATACTGCTACAGCCAGCTACACCCATAAGCACAAGTTCCATTGGGCTAATTCCAGCGACTACGCCTTCATCTTTTGACTTATTGTCTAAGATTACACTTCTACCTGCTTCGTTTCGAACTTCAAATAGATAATCTTTATTGATACGTTCTAAGTTTACTTTCATAAGGGCTATTCTAATATGAGGGTGAGTATTTCTTTTACTTTTTTGGGCTCCATCAGAAAAGCATCGTGGCCAAAATCTGAAGTGATAAGATGATGGTGAATATTTACTCCAGCATTCTTTGCCAAAGCGACTGTTTCAAGGTCTTCGGACAGAGGAAAAAACAAATCACTATCTATCGAGACTATATGGATTTCTGATTGAATGTTTTGAATGTTTTCTTCAAAAGATTTTCCATTACGGCAAATGTCAATCTTTCCCAATAAATGATTCATGGTTTTATAGGCCTGTAAATGGAAGCGGTCTTTTAATTTATTTCCATGATAAAGTAACCAAGATTCAACATTGTATATATTGAGCTCTTTATTGATTGAACGATTAAAACGCAATTTAAAGGATTGCGGGGTTCGATAGCACATCATGGCATGCATACGAGCAATTTCAAGAGGTTTGGGGTTACTCTCCAAAATCTGATTTTGAATATAGGTCGTAGCAATCATCCAATCGGATGATTTCCAATCTCCAGCAATTGGTATTAGATGTTCAATGAAGTTAGGACTCAAAGCAGCCATTTCCCAAGCAATTCCAGAACCAATAGAACCTCCAATTAATGCATGGATTTTTGTGATTCCTAATTGTCTTAATCCTGCGCAGAAAAAACCAGCAATGGTTCCTGTATGCCAATTGGAATAATTTTCAATGAGCGTCCCATCATATCCATTTCCCGGAATGTTAAAGACAATCACAGCAAAACGATTGGTATCAATGGCTTTATTTTCACCAACGATATCATTCCACCATCCATTTTCTCCAGTAACACATGAGTTTGCCGTAAGTGGATGATTAATTACTACCACAGGTGCAGTTAAATAATCACAGCCAAAATGTTGATAACTGAGATCCTGTCCATTCGACAATTGGATAAGGTTTAATTCATTAATATTAACTTGAGATACCATTGAACCTTTAAATGTTAAATACTTCTTTAATGAGGTCGACTTGATTTAATTTTTCCCAAGTAAACAACTCAACTTCTAACTTTATTTTTCCACTGTAAGGCGATTCAAATGTTTTAGTGATTTTCTGAGGCGTTCGTCCCATATGGCCGTAGGCAGCTGTTTCAGAATAAATGGGTGTGCGCAATTTTAAACGCTGTTCTATACCATAGGGCGTTAAGTCAAAAATAGTTTTGATTTTTTCCGCAATTTCACCGTCAGACATTTCAACATTTGATTTTCCATAAGTGTTTACTGCAATTGAAGTTGGCTCTGCCACGCCAATGGCATAGCTGAGCTGTACCAATAATTCGTCAGACACACCCGCAGCAACCAAATTTTTAGCAATATGTCGAGATGCATAGGCAGCACTTCGATCAACCTTGCTCGGATCTTTTCCACTAAATGCACCTCCACCATGTGCTCCTTTTCCGCCATAGGTATCCACAATGATTTTTCGCCCAGTCAGTCCTGTATCTCCATGCGGACCTCCTATGACAAATTTTCCCGTTGGATTAATATGGTAGGTTATATTATCGTCGAAAAGAGCTTGTATTCGTTCTGGAAGTTGCTTCTTCAGTCGAGGTATCAAAATCGAAATTATATCTTCCTTAATTTTTTTCAACATACGATCATCGTTTTCATCAAAAGGATCGTGCTGGGTAGAAATTACGATGGTATCTATTCTGGTTGGGACATCATTATCGTCATATTCTAGCGTGACTTGCGATTTAGCATCAGGGCGCAAGTAGGTAATGTCTTTGTTTTCTCGACGTAATGCCGCCAATTCAATCAATAATTTATGGGATAAGTCCAATGCCAAGGGCATATAGTTGTCGGTTTCATTAGAGGCATAGCCAAACATTATTCCTTGGTCACCAGCACCCTGCTGGGCTTTTTCTGTACGATCTACACCTTGATTAATGTCTTGGGATTGCTCATGGATTAAAGAAATGACTCCACAAGAATCTCCAGAAAACTGATATTCTCCTTTGGTATACCCAATTTTATTGATGGTGTCTCGTGCAATCTTTTGCACATCGAGGTAGGTAGAACTCTTAACTTCACCAGCCAATACAGCTTGACCTGTGGTTACTAGTGTTTCACAGGCAACCTTACTTTCTGGATCAAAGGCGAGAAAATTATCAATTAATGCATCACTGATTTGATCAGCAACTTTGTCTGGATGTCCTTCACTAACGGATTCTGAGGTAAAAAAATAGGCCATTTTATTTTGCTTTCAGGAAGGATTTGAAGATTACTTCTTGCGTGAAAGCAATTCTGTTTTAGCATTTTTTTTGCGAGGTCTGCAATCAGTCAAATCCTTCCTCGTTAATTATTGGACAAATATATTCATTTTTTTTGATTCAAGAATATTTTTGGGGTTTGGAATTTTCTAACTTCATAAAGAGCCATGAATTTCTTTTATCTTCCAAAAAAAGAAGTTAATTTTAAGTGCTTGTTAAGAGCTATACTATCATCATTACAAAAAAGAGAACACATGCACATTGCCATCGCAGGTAATATAGGATCTGGAAAAACTAGCCTAACTAAACTTTTATCAAAACATTATCGATGGCAAGCTCATTATGAGGAGATTTTAGAAAATCCTTATCTAGATGATTTTTATCACGAAATGGAACGCTGGTCATTTAATCTTCAAATCTACTTTCTCAATAGTCGTTTTGGACAACTGATGGAAATTCAAAAAAGTGGAAAAAAGGTTATTCAAGACCGAACCATCTATGAGGATGCCTATATTTTTGCGCCCAACCTCCATGCGATGGGTTTACTTACTAAGCGAGATTTTGAAAACTACAAACAATTGTTTGACCTAATGGAAAACATGGTTACTGGACCAGATTTAATGATTTATCTGAGAAGCAGTATCCCCAATTTAGTTGACAATATTCATCGAAGAGGAAGAGATTACGAAAACTCTATTAGTATTGACTACTTAAGTCGACTCAACGAACGCTATGAAGCATGGGTACATGGTTACGACAAAGGAAAATTACTAATCATTGACGTCGATGAAATGAATTTTGTCGATAAGCCAGAGGATCTCGGGAAAATAATCGAAATGATCGATGCAGAAATAAACGGTTTATTTTAACACGCATGAATAAACCATCTGAACTAATTCAGATTAACAAAAATATAAGGCCTTAAAAACCGTTACTTTCTCTGTCCTTTATTCTTTTGAAGAATTGATGACGACCTCAACTTCTTTCATTTGATCCAAAGCAGCCTGTACTTCTTCTTCTGTGCCAGAAATTTTCTTTTCTTCTTTGATCATTTCACCATCTTTGAGGGTAGTTGTTTGTATTGTGGCCACAACTTCACCAGTATCATCCGCATTTACTTGAACGCGAATTTCCTTACGAATTTCATCATTGTCCATTTGTGCTTCTTGAGGTGCAGCATGTGATCCTCCTAATAAAGGGGCTATAACTAATCCCACCAAACAAGTTAATTTAATTAAAATATTCATGGAAGGTCCAGAAGTGTCTTTGAATGGATCTCCAACCGTATCACCAGTTACAGCAGCTTTGTGTGCTTCAGATCCTTTAAAGGTCATTTCTCCGTTAATTTCAACACCAGCTTCAAACGATTTCTTTGCATTGTCCCATGCACCACCAGCATTGTTTTGGAAAATTGCCCACATCACACCACTTACACAAACTCCAGCCATATAGCCTCCCAAAGGTTCTGCCCCAAAAACTAAACCAATAAATATTGGAGATATAATGGTGATTAAACCAGGTAAAATCATTTCTTTCAATGCAGCTTTGGTCGAGATGTCTACACATTTTGCGTATTCGGGTGTCCCTTTTCCTTCCATAATTCCGGGGATCTCTCTAAACTGTCGACGAACTTCTTCCACCATTTCCATTGCAGCTTTACCAACAGACTCCATTGCTAAGGCTGAAAAGATGACAGGGATCATTGCTCCAACAAATAGCATGGCCAAAACATCAGCTTTAAAGATGTTGATACCATCAATTCCCGTGAAGGTTACATAGGCTGCAAAAAGTGCTAAAGCGGTTAATGCAGCAGAAGCAATGGCAAATCCTTTTCCAACAGCTGCAGTTGTGTTTCCAACAGAATCAAGAATATCGGTACGTTCTCTTACTTCTGGAGCGAGCTCACTCATTTCCGCAACTCCACCAGCATTATCCGCAATTGGACCAAAAGCATCGATAGCCAATTGCATAGCTGTGGTTGCCATCATGGCTGAAGCAGCAAGAGCTACACCATAAAAACCTGCTAACGCATATGAACCGTAGATCGCAGCTGCAAATAAAATCACAGACAAGAAGGTAGATTTCATTCCAACGGCTAAACCGGCAATGATATTGGTCGCAGCTCCTGTAGAACTATTTTTAACTATATTCATTACAGGTTTCTTCCCTAAAGAAGTATAGTAAGCTGTTACCAGAGAGATTAAAGCACCCACAGCCAAACCAATACAAGCTGCACCAAAGACATTGATCGAAGGAATTTCTTTTGTTCCTTCACCAAAGAAGCTCATGGTCATTGTTTCTGGCAACATCCAATCGATTAAAAAGTAACTTGCAATGAGTGTAATTATAATTGACGCCCAGTTTCCTGAATCTAGGGCAGCCTGAACTTTGGCTTCTTTGGCATCATTGTCTTTTATGCTTACAAAAAAAGTTCCGATGATGGAAGCTAGTATCCCTACTCCTGCA
>CAJQKN010000023.1 GCA_905478905.1 uncultured Flavobacteriaceae bacterium
AAGGATTTCCTTGGTGTTTTCTTCAGTTGGACTTGAAGTAAGCTTTTTTTCTGGTTTTGGTGTATAGGCCTTAAAAGCAGCTTTACTTTCTTCAACCGCTGGAGTATCTTCTAACTGTGCAACAGTATAATCAACTGATTTTTTCTGAAGAAAGTAGGAGGTGGGAATTAAACTTCCTTTTTTTTTTCTCCATTAAAATGGAGGGAAGCAACTTGCATTAGACAGAGTTCAATATGAAGGCGTTTGTTTTGCGAATTTTTATAATTCAATTCACAGTTGTTCGCAAGTTCTATAGCTTCTGCTAACCAGGGCAAGCCAAGCTGTTTAGATTGATCTGCATACTGTTGTTGAAGACGTTCGCCTATTTCAAGCAGACCAACTGTTTTTGGGTCTTTTGAGAGATATAAATCACGAAAATGAGCTGCTAATCCACTGATGAATTGCTGTCCATCAAAACCTTTTTGAACAATTTCATTGTATTGAATCAATGCTTCTGGAATGGCATGATCAATCAGCTTCTGTGTTAGGGCCAAATAGGCAGAATGATCGAGGATATTCAAGTTTTCTGCTACAGCTGCAACAGTTAGGTTCTTATTGCAAAAACTACTCATTCGATCAAAAATTGACAAGGCATCGCGCATGGCGCCATCAGCTTTTTGTCCAATAATAAAAAGGGCTTCTTCTTCAAATTCAACCTTTTGTTCCTTGGCTATACCTTCTAAGTAAACTTGAATATCTTTTGGAGTAATGCGTTTGAATTCAAAGATTTGACAGCGCGATAAAATGGTGGGGATGATTTTGTGTTTTTCTGTCGTAGCAAGAATAAAAATAACGTGTTTAGGGGGCTCTTCAAGTGTTTTTAAAAAGGCATTGAAGGCAGCGGTAGAAAGCATATGTACCTCATCAATGATGTACACTTTGTGTGTTCCTGTTTGCGGGGGAATCCTTACCTGCTCGTTCAGTTTTCGGATATCGTCAACAGAATTATTAGAGGCTGCATCGAGTTCAAAAATATTGAATGCAAAGTCATGATCGGTATCGGTTTCACTAGCGCTATTTATTTTTTTGGCCAGAATACGTGCACAAGTGGTTTTGCCCACCCCACGTGGCCCACAAAACAATAGAGCTTGGGGGAGTTGATCTTTGCTAATTGCATTTTCAAGGGTTTGAGTAATGGCCTGCTGTCCAACAACATCACTGAAGTGTTGTGGTCGGTATTTTAGCGCAGATACTACAAATGATTCCATATACTCAAATGTAAAAAAACCGAATGGGAAATCCTCGTTATCGTCGGGATTAGCTTCAAAAATTATTAACAATAGTGTACCTTTGTCCTAAGCAGGTCTCTTATCGCTGCTCGCCTTGTGCGAGGAGAGGAAAGTCCGGACACCATAGGGCAGTATAGCGGGTAACACCCGTCATTCGTTTCGACGAATAGGACAAGTGCAGCAGAAAGAATGTACAGGTAAGGCTGTAGTGAAACCAGGTAAACTCTATACGGTGCAACGCCAAGTAAATCTGTGTTTGAGAGCGGCTCGTTCGAAGCAGAAGGGTAGGCGGTTCGAGTTCATGAGTAATTGTGAACCTAGATAAATGATAAGACACGACAGAATCCGGCTTATGGCCTGCTTTTTTATAAAATTTTGTATGGCTAATTTTTAGCTAGGCTATTCAAAAAAACTAAAACGACTGCTTCCATAGGTGCGTTCCTCGCTAAATCTCTGATGGGATTTTAAATTCAGGTGTTTATCATGTTCGATAATCAATAATCCATTTTCTGTGATCCAATTGTTTTCTAGCAGTGTATCGGCCAGCGATAAAAGCATATCCTCTGTAAAGGCATAGGGAGGGTCGGCAAAAATAAAATCAAAGGAGCCGCTTGGGTTTGCCAGAAACTTCTCCACTGAATTCTTTACTACGGTGATCGAAAGGCCAAGGGCTTCGTTTGTTTGGTAGATGAAATGTGCGCAATGCTTGTTTTGGTCTACAGCCGTTAATTTGGTCACCCCCCGAGAGGCCAGCTCATAGGATATATTTCCTGTTCCCGCATAAAGGTCAAGGCTAGAAATATTTTCCCATTCCAAGCGGTGATTTAAAATATTGAATAATGCCTCCTTTGCCCGATCTGTTGTTGGACGCACAGGAAGCTTTTTAGGCGCAGTAATCCGTCGCCCTTTATGTTTGCCCGATATAATCCTCATAGGCTGTTATAGCTTAGAAAAAAAGGCGCTGGATGTGATAAAGGTGGGCTAGGGTAGTGCGGTTCGAAATAATCAATTGATTCGTGAAATTCTCTTGCGCCATCATAGTAGTCATCAAAAGCTTCATATTTACCTAAAAAGGTCAGATTAAATTGATCTGGTTTAAGGTAAAACTGTTCTGTTACATAAAAGAGATAATACAAAAAGTCATCAGCGTTGTATTGGGGAAAGCTGTTTTGTAAAAGCAATTGTCCTCCTTGAAATAGGAAGAGGTCAAATTGATCTTTACGCAAATGAACAAACATGTTTTTCTTAGTCTTACCAAAGGAAAATTTCGCAAGTTTGGGGAGTAGCTTGGCAGTTAAGTGCGTGCATTTAGCCTTGGGTAAAACAGCGTTAAATAGGGTGTCCCACTTTCGCGTAATGGGAAAGACAATCACTTGATCTATTGTTTCAATGCTTTCCCCTTTAACGATATGGGTTTCATCTGAAGTATAGGCTGTTTTTATGTAAGCTTCAGGCTGTTCCTTATCAAATAATGCAAGTGGCACGGTAACCGCTGGATGGTCCATGTAAATTAGGGTAACTTCCTCGGTATTGAATTGATGGTACTTGATCCAGCTTTGGAGAGCGTCTGGTGAAGGTGTTTCTTTTTCTAAGCCAAAGAAATGTTGTTGTTCATGGGTACAAAAAGAAAATCCATCCTTAAGAATAAGGATGGATAATTCATTAGATGTATTTTCTTTATTGCTTAGCTGCATCAAAAATTGTTGGCCAGTTTCCATTGGTGCTCACATCAGTCAAAGAACCTAGCACAATAGCAGGGCCATTAACGCCATCTACAGATATGGTTTCGTTCTCTTGTTTGACTAAATCTTTATCTTGATCAAACAAGACAATGCTTTTGGAAACTTTGACTTCGAATACAGGAACTTTATAATCATTTTTTTCAATGATTTCAGCTTTTATTTGGAAGGTGCTGTCTTCTACGCCACGTATAGGGACAAAAGCCATTTTCTTGTAGCGATCACTTGTTCCAAAAAGAGAATCTTTAACAGGAACGGTTCCAAGAGTATCGATCACTATAACTTCACGAAGCATATCGATGCGGTATACTCTGTCATATTCTAGGTAAGAAGAATCTCTCTTTTGAATAAGCGTAAAAATGCCCGTATCAACAAAAGAGATTAAACTGTCAAAGTTATTGGCAAAAACGCCTTTGACGTCTTTGTGGGCAATTTGTGCTTTACGAATGTCTTTTAACCGATCAATTACCTGGGCGTAACGTTCGTTTTTTGTTTTGTTAAAATTAATTGGTCCATTGATCGAATCATAAATTTTATAACTAAAAAAAACAATTAAAATCCAAAGGACGGCTTGTATGGCAATCTTCATTGTTAGGGTTTTTGAATTAAACAAAACTACAATTTTTTTTTATTCAGAAAAGGTTTTAATAAATGATTTATCTTTCGGCTAAATTCTTCTATGCAGCCTAGCGATTTTAACGCTTTATTAATCAAAAAGTTCCCGTTTCAACCCACAGCTTCTCAGGCGGACTGGATCAATGAAATAACAGACTATCTTTTTTACGGCGATTCGTCCACTGTATTTACGTTAAAAGGATATGCGGGGACGGGAAAATCAACTTCTATTGGGCATTTGGTCAATTTCCTACCTAAGATTGCCTATCGGGCTGTTTTGATGGCTCCAACTGGGCGAGCAGCAAAAGTAATGAGTGGTTATGCTGGTAAAAAAGCATTTACCATTCACAAGCAAATCTATTTTACCCAAAATGAAGGCGGTAGTGGAATGAAATTCACACTGAAACCCAATAAGTTTAAAAACACTCTCTTTGTTGTGGACGAAGCCTCCATGATTGGAGATGATCGACAAAACACCAAATTATTTGAAAACGGTTCCCTTTTGGGTGATTTAATGCAATATGTAGATGCAGGAACCAATTGTAAACTTTTGATGGTGGGTGATCCAGCGCAATTACCCCCAGTTCATTTGGATATCAGCCCAGCCTTGGATAGCGATTATTTGTCGCGCGAATTCAATAAAGAAGTCGTCGAATGTTCCCTAGAAGAGGTGGTGCGCCAAAAGACTGGGTCTGGAATCTTGACCAATGCAACAAATTTGCGCCAGTTTTTAGATGAATCTAGAACGGATGATTTTCAGTTTGATTTGGAGGCAGGTAGCGATGTGCGTCGCATGGTAGAAGGAAACGAAATTTTAGAAGCCTTGGAGGAATCAATCCAAACTGAAGGTCTTGACGAAACAGTTTTTATTGTGCGATCGAATAAACGCGCAAATTTATACAATCAGCAAATTCGCCAACGAATTTTATATCTAGAAGCAGAACTTTCAGTTGGCGACCAATTAATGGTGGTAAAGAACAATTACTTTTGGTTGGACCCTGAATCGACTCCTGGTTTTATAGCCAATGGCGATTTGGTTAAGGTACTCCGCATTATGGAACACAAAGAAATTTATGGTTTTCGTTTTGCAAAAGTTGAAGTCGACATGGTTGATTATCCAGATGAAAAGCCTTTCGAAACAATGCTTTTAGTGGATACACTCACCATGGAGAGCCCCTCTTTAAGCTACGAACAAGGAAACGAATTGTATCAAGCTGTAATGGAAGATTACAAGCATTTAACTACTAAATACAAGCGATTTATGGCCGTAAAAAACAATCCATTTTTCAACGCTTTGCAAGTAAAATACTCCTATGCCATTACCTGTCATAAATCACAAGGTGGTCAATGGAAGAATGTTTTTATTGAGCAGCCTTATTTACCCGATGGTCCTTCTTCTTCCTACTACCGTTGGTTATACACAGCAATGACTCGCGCAAAAGAGCAGTTGTATTTGATTGGTTTTACTAAAGCATACTTTCCAAATGAAAAAGAATAAGGCAGTAAACATTGATATTTTTACTACCTTATTTGAAAATTATATTGAGTACAGTGGACGCTTTTCTGAAGACGCGCACAAATTAAATTATAAACGATAATATGTTTCGACAAATCGCTAAATTCTTTGCCTTTAAGGTATTTAAATTTTCTTTGGAGGGTGTTTTTCCAAAAGACCCCAAGTTTGTTATTGCCGTTGTACCGCATACCAGTAATTGGGATTTTTTTGTTGCCATTGGCGTGCGTACATTTTTGAAAGAACCCATTCATTTTGTTGGTAAGAAAGAATTATTTACTCCCCTAACTTCTCGTTTTTTTAAAAACTTGGGGGGCATGCCTTTGAATCGAAAGAAAAATGAAAATGTGGTGGAAGCGATAACGCGAATGTATGGAGAAGAAGAGGTTTTTAGAATGGCAATTGCGCCTGAAGGAACGCGTAAGAAAGTTAGTGAATGGAAAACAGGCTTTTATTATATTGCTAAAAACGCTGGAGTCCCCATTTTACCGATTGCATTGGATTGGAAAAACAGGCTAATGAAGTTTCATCCCTTGTTTACCCCAACAGAGGATAAGGAGAAGGATTTTAGTTATTTAGAAAATTTATTTAAGGGTGTTGTTGGCAAAATTCCTAAGTACACAAGGACTATTCACTGATATCCATGTTGTGATATACGTTCTGCACATCATCATCATCTTCTATTTTTTCAATGAGCTTTTCAACTTCTTCTTGTTGTTCTAACGTTAGTTTGACGAGCGTTTGAGGTATTCGTTCAAAACCAGAAGACAAAATTTCTAATCCTCGGTTTTCCAGTTCTTTTTGAATGTCACCGAAGGCTTCAAAAGGGCCGTAGAGTAAAACACCATCATCGTCTGCAAACACTTCTTCCACGCCAAAGTCAATAAATTCAAGTTCCAATTCTTCTGGATCTAGCCCCTCGCCATGAATACGAAGGTTACAGGTCCTGTCGAACATAAACTCAACTGATCCAGAAGTCCCTAGGTTTCCATTGGCTTTGTTGAAATAGCTCCGCACATTTGCAACAGTTCTATTGTTGTTATCTGTGGCAGTTTCGACCAAAATAGCAATACCAAAGGGAGCATATCCCTCGAAAAGCACCTCTTTAAAGTTTTCTGTATTTTTGTCGGATGCCTTTTTAATTGCCCGCTCCACATTGTCTTTGGGCATATTAGCCGCTTTGGCATTTTGAATTACTGCGCGTAAACGGGCATTATTATCTGGATCTGGACCTCCATCTTTAACGGCCATTACGATGTCTTTCCCAATCCTTGTAAACGTTTTAGCCATTGCTAACCAGCGCTTCATTTTACGGGCTTTTCTAAATTCAAATGCTCTTCCCATGTAGTTGTGTTAGATAACAAATATAAGAACTCTCTGGGCTTATAAAAACCCTTGGTTCAAAAAGGAATCTTCTAGAACTTCTTCGCAGGTTGTGTTCAAGTGCGCAGGGAGTTTATTTTCCTTTGGTAAAACAGCGATATAACGCATTTCGTTGGTTGTATATACTTGCTTAAAAATCATTTTATTCCATCCGCGTTTTGTGGCCAAGCGTTTGTGAAATTCATGATGTGTTATGAGATCTGTACTTCCCAAATGAAAAAGACCCGTTAATTGTTGATTAATGATATAATGAATTTGCTGACTTAATTTTCGATCACTTATTAGATTGATGATGGTGTTGGGAAAGACTTCAAAAGCTTCGTTATTCTCCATTTTATCTTCCATTTCTTTAATTCTTGGAGAATGAAGTCCATAGACCATGGGCAAACGCGCAATAACGTACTTTGATGTAGACATTCGCATGATACTATTCTCGATATTGATTTTTAAACGTCCATAGACGCTCTCAGACAATGTTTTGTCAAATTCATAAGAGGGAAAATTGTGAAAGGCGTCAAAGACGTTAGATGAGGAAAGGAAAAGTAAACGGCAATTAAAGTGTTCAACATGATCGATCAATTCTTTGTGCAATTCAATTTGATCGATAAAGGGCCCACGTAAGGCAGAAATAATCAATTTTGGGCGTACTTTTTTCAACAAGGAATGGATGTCATCTTGCGTGTGATCAAAATGAAAAAATTGCTGATTATTTTTGAATTTCTTATCAGAATAATAGGTGGCATAGGTGTCAAAATAGGGACTAAGCTCTTTGTACAATGCATGCCCAATGAATCCACTTCCCCCTAAGATTAAGATACGTTTCACGAAAAGGCTTTAGGGGGTGTAAAATGGGAGAGGAACAACTTTGGCAGGAATTAGCTTGTTGCGAATTTGTAAACCAAAAACACTTCCAATGGGAGCGAACTTTTTGGGAACATAGCCCAAGCCAATGGCCTTGTTTAAAGAAGGTGATTGTGTACCAGAGGTCACTTGACCAATTATATTGCCACTCTCATCAACTATTTCGTGACCCGTTCGTGGAATTCCCCGCTCCGTTAATTCAAAGCCCACCAGTGCTTGGTCAACGCCCTCATTTTTCTGCTTTCCAATGGCTTCAGCATTGATAAAGTTTGTCGCAGGGCGTGTTACCCAACCAAGACCTGCTGCAATGGGCGAGCTGGTGTCATTGATTTCATTCCCATATAAACAGTAGCCCATTTCTAAGCGAAGTGTATCACGGGCGGCTAATCCGATGGGTTGAATTCCAAATGATTCACCAGATTGAAAAACGGCTTCCCAAATCACTTCAACTTCAGTGTTTTTACAATATATCTCTAGTCCACCCGAACCAGTATAGCCAGTGGTTGCAACAATAACATTTTCGATTCCAGCAAATGTTGTCGTTGTATGCGCATAAAAGGCTAGTTTGTTTAGGTCAAAAGCAGTTAAGGATTGTACCGCTTCGATTGCCTTTGGACCCTGGATCGCTAACAATGAATAAGCATCAGAAGCGTTCGATATACTGGCGCCAAAATCTTGGTTTACTTCATTAATCCAAGTCCAATCTTTTTCAATATTGGAAGCATTTACTACCAACATATATTTTTCGTTTGTCAATTGATAAACAATTAGATCATCGACAATACCACCGCTATGATTGGGAAAGTAATTGTATTGCGCTTTACCCGGAATGAGTTTAGAAATATCATTGCTGCAAATGCGTTGTAATAAGGCAAGCGCTTTTGGGCCTTCGACAAAGAATTCGCCCATGTGTGAAACGTCAAAAACCCCTACTTTTTCACGTACACAATGGTGCTCCTCCTTAATACTTGAATAACTTACAGGCATTTCAAATCCGCCAAAAGAAACCATCTTGGCGCCTAAATTATGATGAACAGTATTGAGTGTAGTTTTTTTCATTCGCTTTGCTAAAAACAGTAAATTTGGGCTAAAATAGAAGAATTATTTCACCTTTCTTATATTAAAAATAATACTTATGCACAAATCTTCACTTCTCTTCACTGCTGTTTTAGTTGTTTTTTCGAACTCCCTTTTTGGACAAGCTAAACTACCTTCCGATGAGGCTTTGGCTTTTCATAAGTCACGCCGTGACCAACTTAGAAAACAATTACCCCCCAACAGTGTCGCAGTTATTTTCGCCAACCCTACGCGAAATAGAGCTAATGATGTGGATTATGTTTATCATCAAGATCCAAATTTCTTTTACTTGACAGGTTGGAGAGAGCCACAATCCGTATTGTTGGTTTATTCTGCCCCACAGTCTGATGAAAAGGGTACTTATGCTGAAAAAATATACATACAAGAACGCGATGCAAGAGCTGAGCAGTGGAATGGGTATCGTCTCGGTCTAGAGGGGGCCAAAGCCATGGGATTTGATCGTGTGGCATTGCGGGATAGCTTTGTGCAAGCTCCACCAGATTTCAGTGACTTTGATGAAGTTTTGATTTTTGACTTTAAAAACGACGAACGTGATTTGGCTGGCGATCCATATGATTTGTATCAACTAAAAAGAACATTTAAAGAAGCGATTAACTTTCCTGCTGATTTTAATCGCACCAAATACAGCATTCAACAATCTATTCGCACAGCAACTCCCGAGACATTTGAACGTTTAAAAGCTTATGTGAATTGGCAAATAAGAAGAGACTCAACCCTGGCTAATGATCCTATCATTAAAGATTTTGTTGCTTTGGAAACGATAGAAATTCCTGCAGATTTGAAAATGAAAACTGCTTTCGTTTTGAAAGAATTTCGTTTCGATGTTGAGAAGTTAGAACGTATCTTGGGAGATTTACGAGAAGTTAAAACGCCTTTTGAATTGACGAAATTAAAACGTGCCATTGAAATTTCTGCCATTGGTCAGGTTGAAGTAATGAAAGCCCTTCATCCGGGAATGTCCGAACGCGAAGTACAGGGAATTCACGAATACGTATTTAAAAAATATGGGGCAGCCTATGAAGGCTATCCCTCCATTGTGGGAACGGGAAACAATGCCTGTGTTTTACATTATATCGAAAATAGTGACCAAGCTGCAGAAACAGATTTGATGTTGATGGATCTGGGCGCTGAGTACGACGGCTATACTGCTGATGTAACACGAACCCTTCCAGTTAAAGGAACATTTACCGAAGCACAGCGTCAATTGTACGAAATTGTTTATAATGCGCAAGAAGCTGGAATAAAAAAATCGATTGTTGGAGCACGCACAGGAGATATCACCAAAATAACGCAAGAGGTTGTAGCAAAAGGTCTTTTGGAATTAGGAATTATTGAAGAAGAAGCCCAATTTCGTAAATATTATCCGCATGGTGCTGCACACCATATCGGACTAGATGTACATGATTTAAGCAATTATGGCCCCCTTCCAGTAAACTCAATCATTACAGTTGAACCAGGTATTTACATCCCTAAAGACAGTCCATGTGATCCAAAATGGTGGGGAATTGGTATTCGAATTGAAGATGATATTTTAATTACAGAAAATGGACCAATCAATCTATCTGCTGGAGCACCAAGACATTGGGAAGCCATTGAGGCAATGATGCAAAAAGACAGTCCGTTGAGTAATTATAATCTTCCAGCCTTATCCAATTAAGCCAATAAGTACTGCTTTAGCTCTGCATAATTAGCCACTGCAATACTTTTTTGCTCCTTGCTGAAGAGAGATTGAATGCGCGAAGGAAGTTTAACCTTAGTGTTTAAGGTTTCTTCTACGGTATCGAGGAATTTTACAGGATGTGCAGTTTCCAGGAAAACCCCATATTTATGGGAGTGATTCACCATATAATCTTTTAATCCAAGATAACCCACTGCACCGTGTGGATCTGCAATATATCCCGCACTTGCATGAATTTCTTTCATGGCAATACGGGTAGCAGAATCGGTAAAGCGATAGCCAGAGAGGTGAGTTTTTAGCTGATCAAATTGATTTCCATAAATTTTTTGAATCCGCACAAAATTACTTGGATCACCCACATCCATGGCATTTGAAATGGTTGGGGTAGTGGTAACCGCCTTATAATTACCAGTTTCCAGATAGGTCGGTACAGCATCATTTACATTGGTGCATGCGATAAAATGATCGATGGGTAGTCCCATTTGTTGCGCCATCATTCCCGCACATATATTCCCAAAATTCCCACTAGGAACAGAAAAAACCAAAGGTTTTTTTAGATGAGCAAGTGAACGATAGGCGATAAAATAGTACAGCATTTGTGGTAACCAGCGGGCAATGTTAATGGAGTTTGCCGAGGTTAGCTTTCGTTTTGAGGAGATGTCCGAGTCTAAAAATGCCGTTTTGACCATGTCTTGACAATCATCAAATACTCCGTCAATTTCAAGAGCAGTGATATTTTGTCCAAGAGTGGTGAGTTGTAATTCTTGTACTTTGCTCACTTTTCCTTTGGGATATAAAATAACAACATCAATTCCTTCAACCCCCAAAAAACCATTGGCAACCGCTCCACCAGTATCTCCAGAAGTAGCAACCAATACAGTAACATTTTTACTGCTTTGGCGCGAATTAAAATAACCTAAGGATTGTGCCATAAAGCGGGCACCCACATCCTTGAAAGCAAGGGTTGGTCCGTGAAAAAGCTCCAAACTTCCTATGTTCTCTGTTATGGGAACAACTGGAAAATCGAAGTCCAGGGTGTTTTGGATAATTTCATCGAGCACATTTTTGGGGATATCTCCCTCTACATAGGGATACATGGCGAGAGCAGCCATTTCATGAATGTCCATGCTTTCCATTGAAACGAAAAAGTCTGCCTCTAATTTGGGAATTGATTCTGGAAAATACAAGCCTCTGTCTGGTGCAATACCATTGACAACGGCTGTAGCAAAATTCGTTTTTTCTTGCGGATTAGTTAGACTGTAATACTGCATTGTTATTCAATAATTTTTATCCCTTCTGCATTGATTTTGGAAACATAGGTATTGAAATCAATATTCATTGGCAGGAAAACCTCTTCCATTTGTTGACGTACCTTTTGTGCGGTTTCTTCCCCCTTAGACAAGGCATAAATCGATGGCCCAGATCCAGAAATACCACTTCCCAAGGCTCCTGCATTTACTGCAGCTGCTTTTAAGTCATTAAAAAACGGGATCAAGGGCGATCGTTCAGGTTCAATGACAACATCAACCAGGGAGCGAGAGATAAGTGAATAATCGTCGGTATATAAACCGCTTACCAAAGCCGCAAGATTCCCCCATTGTTCAATGGCTTTGCTTAGTG
>CAJQKN010000024.1 GCA_905478905.1 uncultured Flavobacteriaceae bacterium
ATTGAACACATCGTGGCGTGCAGAGGTCAGGCCGTTACTTCCCATTCCCCCGTTGTATTCTGACTCATAATTTGCCTTTCCAAAAGAGGATAAGCCAACGATCAGGTCTCCTGCTTGAATGTTGGCATTATCAATGACCTCAGAACGTTTCATTCGTGCAACCACCGTAGAATCAACAATGATGGTTTGTACCAAATCACCAACGTCTGCTGTTTCTCCTCCAGTACTTTTAATGGAAACACCATGCTTCGCCAAATCGTTGATCAATTCTTCAGTTCCATTGATAATCGCAGCCAGAACCTCTCCAGGGATGCGTTGCTTATTTCGTCCAATGGTCGAGGAAAGTAAAATGTTTTCTGTAGCGCCAACACAAAGGAGGTCGTCAATATTCATGATTAAAGCATCTTGAGCAATGCCTTTCCACACGGAAAGATCGCCGGTTTCTTTCCAATAAGCATAGGCCAAAGAAGATTTAGTTCCTGCACCATCGGCATGCATCACGATACAGTGATCTTCACTTCCAGTTAAATAGTCTGGAACAATTTTACAAAAACCCTTTGGAAATAATCCTTTGTCGATATTCTTTATGGCATTATGCACATCTTCTTTCTGGGCAGAAACTCCACGAAGGCGATACCGATCACTTGACGCTTTACTCATTAACAATTTTTTACAAAAGTAGGGGAATTATTCCGCATGCAAAACAGGGAATTCAATTTCTAATGCGCGAACAACAATTCTCTGTATTTTGCCAGTGGCCAAAGCGAGTTGTCTACCAAAAGTTCCAATTTATCGCAATGGTAGCGAATTGTCTCAAAACAAGGTTTCACATCATTGCAATAGGCCAATGCCTTTTTCAGATCATCGGAAATTAAATTGGCATTCTTTCGCTTTTCGATCATATCATTTACCCCAGAATTGATCTCAGCAATATGAGAAGAAATACGTTCAATGAGTAACATTTGCTCTTTGGCTTTATCTTTAAACTCATCGCCATAAATCTCTTTAAGTCCCCTAACGTTTTCAATCAAGGTATTCAAATAGTTGATGGCAGTAGGAATAATATGATTCCGCGCAAGATCTCCTAAGGTTCTTCCTTCAATCTGTAAGGCTAGGGTGAATTGTTCCAAGTCAACGCTAAATCGAGCCTCCAACTCTCTTTCTCCTAAAACATTTTGCTTGGTAAATAAGGCAATACTTTCTGGAGATACATAGGCTTTTAGGGCTTCAGGGGTGTTGGAAGCTTGATTTAGACCGCGTTTTTTTGCGTCTTTAATCCAATTTTCACTGTAGCCATCACCTTCAAATAAAATAGGTTTGATCTGTTTGATCAAATCGCGTAATTCGTTAAAAATAGCATCGTCTTTTTTCATTTTAGCATCCTTGTCCATCAAAGCGTCTACTTTTTCTTTGAAGGCTTGTAATTGGTTCGCCACAATAGTATTTAAGACGGTCATAGGCTTGGCGCAATTTGCCTTAGATCCAACCGCTCGGAATTCAAATTTATTTCCAGTAAAAGCAAATGGGGAGGTGCGATTTCGATCTGTATTATCCAATAAAATTTCAGGAATTTTCCCTACCACATTAAGCTTTAAGTCTGTTTTTTCTTGTGGAGAAAGTTTTCCCTCGGATACCTGAGCCAAATCGTTCAATACCTTTGTGAGCTGTTTACCTATAAAAACAGACATAATTGTCGGTGGAGCTTCGTTTGCCCCCAGTCGGTGGTCATTACTGGCACTCATCATTGAGGCGCACAACAGATTTTGATGCTGATGAACGGCTGCAATGGTATTGACAAAAAAGGTGAGAAACTGTAAGTTACTCATAGGAGTTTTTCCCGGGCTCAATAAATTTACTCCCGTATTGGTTGCCAACGACCAATTGTTGTGTTTTCCAGAGCCATTGATTCCAGCAAAGGGTTTTTCATGAAACAATACTTCAAGGTTATGCTTTTCAGCCGTTCGTTTCATTACATCAATCAACAATGCATTGTGATCTACCGATAAATTTGCCTCTTCAAAAATTGGCGCCAATTCAAATTGAGAAGGTGCCACTTCGTTATGTCGTGTTTTAACTGGGATACCCAACAGGGCACATTCTTCTTCCAGTTCATTCATAAAAGAGAGCATTCTGGTAGGAATGGAACCAAAATAATGATCATCGAGTTGCTGCCCTTTGGCTGAACTGTGTCCCAAGAGGGTTCTTCCAGTGAGGATAAGGTCAGGGCGAGAAGCCATTAACATGCGATCCACCAAAAAATACTCCTGTTCCCAACCTAGTGTTGGAATGACTTTGGTGACCGTTTTATCGAAAAATTTACAAATTTCAGTTGAAGCGTGATCTACGGCCGAAATGGAGCGCAGTAAAGGGGTTTTATAATCCAAAGCCTCTCCAGTGTAGGAAACAAATATGGTTGGAATACAGAGGGTTTTTCCAAATAAAAAAGCAGGTGAGGTTGGGTCCCATGCTGTATATCCTCGGGCTTCAAAAGTATTGCGTATTCCACCACTAGGAAAACTAGAGGCATCGGGTTCCTGTTGAACCAATTGAGAACCGTCGAGTGCAGAAATAACTCGTCCATCTTTGGCAAAGTCAAGAAACGATTCATGTTTTTCTGCCGTAGCTCCCGTCAAGGGCTGAAACCAGTGCGTATAATGAGTTGCTCCTTTTTCCAAAGCCCATAACTTCATGGACTGTGCTATTTGCTCAGCAAGGGATCGGCTAATTTGCGTTCCCTTCTTGATGGCAAGCATCATTTCTTTAAAGGCAGGTTTACTTAAATAATTTTGCAATTTTCGTTCGTCAAAAACATTGGCAGCAAAACTATCCAAACGATTCATTTTTGGGGAAAAAGCAACATATTCCTGTTGGGCTATTTTCTCGAGGGCTTTAAAACGTAGATTATTCACGGTATTTTTGTCTTTAGGACAAAGATAAATTTATTTTTAAAAAATATCAGTGGCTTTTATTAACGAAATATAAATTTTACCCCCTAAAAAATGGCGTATTAACAAAAAACTACACATTGTTAATATTTTACCCCCCATAAAAAATAGGGAGTTGAAGTAAAAACATATTTTTGTGCTTATTGTCAGTAAAAAAATATTCAAATGAGCAAATCAAAATTAGAATACATTTGGTTGGATGGCTACAAGCCCACTTCCAACCTGCGTAGCAAAACAAAAGTTGTAGAAAACTTTAGTGGAAAATTAGAAGACTGTGAAATATGGTCTTTTGATGGTTCATCTACCCAACAAGCAGAAGGTGGATCTTCTGACTGTTTACTTAAGCCCGTTGCTATCTATCCAGATCCAACAAGAATCAATGGATTTTTAGTGATGACGGAAGTATTGAATGCAGATGGAACTGCACATGTATCAAATGCGCGTGCTACCATTGACGACGATGATAATGATTTTTGGTTCGGTTTCGAACAAGAGTACTTTATCATGGATACTGAAACACAGCTTCCTTTAGGCTTCCCGGTGGGAGGATATCCCGGACCACAAGGATTGTACTACTGCTCTGTTGGTGGAAGAAACACCCACGGAAGAGATTTCGTAGAAGAGCACGCCGATCTTTGTATTGAGGCTGGTCTTAATTTTGAAGGAATCAACCAAGAAGTGGCCAGTGGACAATGGGAATTTCAATTGTTTGCCAAAGGAGCGAAGAAAGCTGGAGATGAAATCTGGATTGCACGTTACCTGCTCGATCGTTTAACAGAACAATATGGTTACTATATCGAATACCACCCAAAACCTGTAAAAGGAGATTGGAATGGCTCTGGAATGCACGCAAACTTCTCGAACACTGTATTGAGAACCTGTGGTTCTCAAGAAACTTATGAGAAAATATGTGAAGCGTTTCGTCCAGTAACACAAGAACACATTGCTGTATATGGAGAATTTAACGATCAACGATTAACAGGTCTACACGAAACAGCTTCCATACACGACTTTAGCTATGGTGTATCTGACCGAGGAGCTTCTATTCGTATCCCTATCATTACCGTTGAGAAGGGGTGGAAAGGATGGTTGGAAGACCGTCGTCCTGCATCTAACGGAGATCCATACAGAATTGCGGCTCGTATCGTGAAAACAGTTAAATCAGCTAAGCTGTAGGCTACTGATGGTATAATAAAAGAGGCTGTCTGAAAAAGTGTAAAAGCTGTCATCCAGAATTTATCTAAAATTTCAAATGACTGTTTTTCATTGTATTTTAAAATCTGAAACCTGTTCAGATTGACAAAATATGACTTTTCAGACAGCCTCTTTTTATGTTTTTGAATTTAAAATATCTTGACTAAAAAAGCTTGTTTAGCGTTTCTTAAAGAGAAAAAATAAAGTATATTTGCACCCACAATTGGCCTCGTAGCATAACTGAATAGTGCACTTGATTACGGCTCAAGAGGTTGCAGGTTTGAATCCTGCCGAGGTCACAGAAAAACGAAGAAAACCCCTTCAACTTGAAGGGGTTTCTTTTTTGACAGCACCAATTCTGCAACCAATTGTATTAAGGGCATATTTATTTTATCATCCTAAATTTTTCCCTAGAAGCTCCAAGAAAATAAAATCAAACTCTGTATCAATTTCTTTAGAATAGTCTTCATCAAAAATGATATAACCAATATCCCCTCCAAGACGATTTGAATGTTTTAAAAAATGATTTGTGTTGAATATGTAGAGTGAACCATTTTCAATGTAACGAATGTCTTCTTGTTTCATTTGTTGCCTCATGGGTCTATTCATAAAATCATATTGAGGCTTAGCAACATTCTCAGAAAGTTGCCAAAAGAAATTATGCGTGGGAGACAATGATAATAGAGAATCCTTTTTCTGTGTTATAAAACTATCTAAAGCTTTATCTAAGGAATCTTTTGGTCTAATTGGACTTGTGGGCTGGAGTAATACGATTACATCTGGCTTCTCCTCCATACACGAAATTGCATGTTCAATAGCAGATTCGGTAGTCGACTTATCTCCAGAAATATTTGCAGGTCTTTCGATGACCTCTGCACCATACTTTTTGGAAATTTGCATAATCTCTAAATCATCTGTGCTTACAAACGTTTTTGAAATTTTATTTGATGATTGGGCATACATTATTGAATGAGCCACAAGTGGGTGTCCTAAGAAAAGTCTTTTGTTCTTATTTGGCACTCCTTTGCTTCCTCCTCTAGCGGGGATAATAGAGACTATATTCACTGGCTTGAAATATGATTTTTAAGTAATTTAATTCTTCCAATTTTGATTTGGTGGTGTATATAATCCATTTCAATTTGAGTATTGTGTTTTTTACCCAAAGTGTATAAATTATTGTAGATCCATTTTTTAAATTTTGAATCAAAGTAATGCTCTCTTGAATCTATAAAAAAATCAAATCCATGAATAACGACACTTTTATAATTTTCTAGCGCCCATAAGATTGAACTTGTTCCTGTGGTAACTCTGTCGGATTGGATTAATTTTTCGTATTCGTATATTTTCTCTAATGGTACCAGATCGTACTGGCTTTTGTCAAGATCTTGTCTTTCTTTAATTCTAACCTCCATTAGGTCGTAAAATTTCTCATAAACAGAAGATGGAACGAAGACAATGACTTTGTTCGGAACCACATTTCGAGGTCTTACTTTTTTATTCGCACCATGAAACCAAATGTCAGTCTTTTGTCCAACATTTTCTTTAAATGATTCTGCTTCATAATTATTAATTCTCGCCACATTTTGGAAACGATCAATAATTTCACCAAAGTCATAATCCAAAACTGAACTCCCATTTCCAATGATGAGTATTTCTTGATTCTCTGTCATAATAAAGACTTTTTAACCAATATAATTGATTATTTTGTTAGATGCTCCAGATTTGAAAGATAAATATTCTTCCGTCTTTTGCTTTAATTTTCTCAAAAACTTATCATCTTCCAAAAAGGCAAAACAAGACATAAAATCAGCTTGATTTTCAACGATAAAACCAATTCCCTTTTCCACCATTTCAACAGCTTCATCTAGGATGTTAATGTTTGGACCGAAGCAGCTAATTAATCCATAGGCACAGGGTTCAATCACTGAATGAACACCTGATTGGCCAAAGTACTTTTCTTTTCCAAAACCCCCTCCAATGTATGCAAGGTCAGAGTGTTTGTATAAATCGGCTAAAATACCTACGCTGTCTACTATAACAAGATTTGCTTTAGATATTTTATTTTGACTATACAGTGTATAGTCAAAATCTAATTCCTTAAGCATTGATATTAACTCGCTAATTGAACGATTATCTACTTCGTGTGGTACAAATATTAGCTTGTTTGCTTTTTCATTTAATGACTCATCTCCTTTAGGATAAAATTGTTTAAGCGTTTTAAAAATAATATCGTAATCTGTTTTATCGATACTGCCGAATATAATGGTCTTTGCATTCGATGTGTTTTCTAAAACAGAGGGTTGCTGATTGTTGTTTTTTCTTAAAATTAATTGATCAAAACGACTGTCACCTGTAATATATGTTGCTGTATGCGGCACTAGTTTTTTAAAGCTCTCCGTTATTCTTTTTGAGGGTGTAAGGATCAAATTAAAATGCTTGAATACCCATTGATTAAAGATCAGAAAAGGGGATTTAAGGCGCGATGATTCACTGTATAGATTCGCATTGATTAAAATTGTTTTCACATTAAATAATCTTGCCATAAACATATGAGCAGGCCAAATATCATGTCTTACAACAATATATTGATGGGGGTTTAACATTTTAAAAAACAAAAAACTTGAAAAAAGAAAGTCATAAGGATGGAAGCATACCCCATCAGCCAAAGGCGTTTGTTTTTGCTTTAGAAAAACTGAGGATGAGAATAAACTAATGATAATATAAAATTGTTTTCTGTCTATTAATTTCAATACTGGGACTAATTGCTCAAATTCACCATTAGAAGCTGCGTGAAAAATAATTACTTTTCTTTCACTTCGATTATTTCGAATCCCTCGTCGTACGTTTAAAATACTCTCCCATGTATTCTTTCGACGAATCTCGAGTTTTTTAATGAAGAAAGAAGAAATAAATATAAATGGCCAAAGAATAGGAGCAACAATTACATAAATGACAAATAAAATCATCAATTATTTATTGGATAAAATTATGTCGGCAAATTCTCGAAAGGCACCATCACCTCCCGCTCTTTTTGTAATGTAATGAGGTGTAAAAATATTGAGTATTGGGCTATTGGGAGGCATACAGGAAAAGCCCACTTTTTCGAGAAGTTTTAGATCATTTAAATCATCTCCTATGTAGGCTAAATTTTCAAACTTAAGATCAAACATTTCACATAATTCATGCGCTCTTTCAAGTTTATTCTGTTCTCCTAGGTACAAATGTTTTATATCCAATTTTTCGGCTCTTGCCTTGACTGTCATACAGTTTTCTGAAGTAATGATGACAGTTTCAATCTGTTGTTTTTTTAATAATGAAACAGCCATACCGTCATATGTCGAGTAGGCCTTTTGAAAGAAACCATCTTTGGTATAATAAAATTTTGCATTGGTCCATACCCCGTCAATATCGGTTAGGACCAATTTAATTTTTTTGAAATCGATATCTACCATTCTATATCCGTTTCCTTGATAATAACGTCTTTGTTTAATTGGACTGTTACTTTTTTACCTAAAACCTTATCTAAATCCATAGGAGAAATTCCGGTTCCTGGACCTTTGGTGGTTAACATTTCACGGGTTATAATTGTACCGGGATTTATATCTTGTGCGGTAACAAGACTTTTTGCAAGCTTAGTAAAAACCTTTATTTCTGATTCTTGTACTGTTTTTTCATTGGACCCCATGGCTTTTTCAATATTTCGAATATCGCGAACCATCTTTTGAAAACCACTTGGCTCTAAAGAGGCTGCATGATCACCCCCTTTCATGGTTCTGTCGAGTGTGAAATGTCTTTCAACGATGTGGGCACCCAATGCGACAGCAGCTGTAGACACAGAGATCCCTAATTCATGACCAGAGTATCCTATAACGGCCTTTGGAAAAAGTTCTTTATAGGTTGAAATCACATTTAAATGTATTTCTTCATATTTAGATGGATATGAGGAGGTACACTGAAGAATAGCAATTTGATCATTAAACTCAGACACAAGATCATAAGCTTTTTTGACGGTATCTAAATCTGACATCCCAGTGGAGAGAATAATAGGTTTATTCTTTTTTGCCGTATGCTCTAGGAGAGGAAAATTAGTCAAATCAGCAGAAGCCTTTTTGAAAAAACTAACACCTAAATCATCTAAAAAATCAACACTTTCTTCGTCCCAACCTGAAGCGAGTAAGGAGACGTTTTCAGCAGTTGCATAGGCCAGCAATTCCGCATAATCTGACTCAGATAATTCTAATGCAACCTTGTGTTCCCCATATGTTTTTCCAAAACTATTTGGGTTGTCATAGGGCATTTTGAGTCCTTCTTCTGTTAAAATTCTGTTGACAGATCTTTTTTGAAATTTGACAGCATCTGCACCAGCTTCCGCAGCTTTACTAATTAATTTTTTGGCTATTTCTACATCACCTTGATGATTGATACCGATTTCAGCTATGATGTAAGTGGGGTGGTTTTTACCAACTGTTTTATTTCCTAAATTAATAGTACTCATTCCGTTTAATTTTTATACAAACTTAAGACTATTTTAGCAACTTAATACTAGAGAAAAACCAAAACTTAATCAATTTAGATGTTTTTTACACCTCAGCTACTTTTTTACTACTACACCCCTGTAACTAGACAGATTATTGCGTATTGGAGTAGAATATAATCCATTCAAAAAAGCACAAACTATTGTCTATTATAGTCGAAAAATCTACTCTCTTAAGAGCGTGTTTTTAAAAAGATTTGTTGAGCTATCATATCAAATTATTACGCCAAATAAATTCCTTAATGAATCAATAAAATCATCCTGACTTAATAATTGCAAAATCTTATTACCTTTAACCTAATTAGATTCTTATAATGAGCCCTATCTATATAAACCCAAAAAATGATTGCAAAAAACGTTGACAATGTAAAACAAGCCCTCGAAGGGGTTTCCTCTAATATGACACTCATGCTAGGTGGTTTTGGCCTTTGTGGTATTCCAGAGAATGCAATTGCGGAATTGGTTCGTCTTGGCATCAGTGGAATTACGTGTATTTCAAACAATGCAGGCGTAGATGATTTTGGTCTAGGCCTTTTGTTACAAAAAAAGCAAATCAAAAAAATGATCTCTTCTTATGTGGGAGAAAATGCAGAATTTGAACGTCAAATGCTGAGCGGAGAATTGGAGGTAGAATTAATTCCGCAAGGAACTTTGGCAGAACGCTGTCGTGCTGCGCAGGTTGGTATTCCGGCATTTTATACCCCGGCGGGTTATGGCACAGAAGTGGCCGAAGGGAAAGAAGTTCTTGACTTTAAAGGAAAACCACATTTGTTGGAACATGCCTTTGAGGCAGATTTCTCCATCATTAAAGCTTGGAAAGGTGATACTGCTGGCAATTTAATTTTTAAAGCAACTGCTCGAAATTTTAATGCACCCATGGCGGGGGCTGGAAAAATTTGTGTAGCTGAAGTTGAGGAATTGCTTCCCGCTGGGCAACTGGATCCTAATCAAATTCATATTCCAGGAATATTTGTTCAACGTATTTTCCAAGGAAAATTTTTCGAGAAACGTATTGAGCAACGTACAATCACTCAAAAATAAACCCATGGCGTTAGATAAAAATGGTATTGCAAAGCGGATTGCCCAAGAGGTGCAAAATGGCTATTATGTAAACCTAGGGATTGGTATTCCTACCTTGGTGGCCAATTTTGTGCGAGATGATCTTGAAGTAGAATTTCAAAGTGAAAATGGAATCCTTGGTATGGGGCCGTTTCCATTTGAGGGAGAAGAAGATGCCGATTTAATTAATGCGGGGAAGCAAACCATTACGGCTCTTCCAGGAGCAAGTTATTTCGACTCTTCCTTAAGTTTTGGAATGATACGTGGAAAACATGTTGACCTTACCATTTTAGGGGCTATGGAGGTCGCAGAGAACGGCGACATCGCCAATTGGAAAATCCCTGGTAAAATGGTCAAAGGCATGGGAGGTGCTATGGACTTGGTCGCATCTGCCGAGAATATTATTGTTGCCATGCAACACACCAATAGAGCTGGAGAATCAAAATTATTAAAACGCTGTAGCCTTCCAATCACAGGAGTAAATTGTGTCAAGAAAATTGTAACTGATTTGGCTTGTATAGAAATAACCAAAGAAGGATTTTTACTTTTAGAACGCGCTCCTGGGGTTAGCGTTGAAACCATTAAAAAAGCTACTGCGGGAACCCTCATCGTTCCTGTAGATGTTCCCGAAATGTCACTATAAAAAATAATATGAAACAAACCTACACTGTAACAGGCATGACCTGTGGAAGTTGTAAAGCTTCGGTTACAAAACATCTTTCATCCATTGATCAAGTTGAGCACGTGCTGGTAGATCTTGAAGAAGGAGAAGCATACATCTCTTCTCATTCTCCCATTGAAACCTCAACACTTCAAGGGGTCTTACCTAAAAAGTTTACTCTTTCGACAAAAGAAACCAGCAAGCCAATCATAGAGGATGCTGTAAAACAGAAAACAAAACTCCAACAGCTTCAACCACTACTGCTAATCTTAGGATATATAGCTACTGCGAGTATTTTACTTCACTACAGCAACTGGAGCACTAAAGCGTTTATGCTAGACTTTATGGGCCTATTTTTTATTGTGTTTAGTTTCTTTAAACTTCTGGATTTAAAAAACTTCCCAACATCATTTTCTATGTATGATCCACTCGCCAAACGAGTAACAATATACGGTTGGCTGTATCCGTTTATAGAAACCGCTTTGGGATTGATGCTTCTAATGCGATTTGAAATTACAATTGCCTTAGGTATAAGCCTTGTAGTGCTGAGTATTACCACTATTGGGGTGACAAAAACATTGTTGAACAAGAAAAGTATTCAATGTGCTTGTTTGGGAACAGCCTTGAAACTACCCATGACAGAGGCAACTTTTATCGAGAATGCCATAATGCTAACGATGGCTTCAGTCATGCTATATAGCACCTAATAAATAGATAAAAAACACCTATATAGCTGTGAATTAAAGACATCCTTGAAAGATGTACCTAGGTGTTTGGAACTTGTTGTGGTCAAACAGATAGATTTGATGTCTATTTAACCCTATTTTTAAAATGATAAAAAGAAACTGTCTGAAAAAAGCATAAAACGGTCTTTTGATTTTTTTTTAAATCTCCGATGAGCGTTTTTAAATGTATTTTTGAACCTGAATCGAATACAGCTTCACGAAAATATACCTATTCAGACAGTTCCTTTCCCAAAGAATTGATCTAGTTAATCAGCAGTTTCTTCAGTTACTTCATCAGGAGCCACTGCCATTACCATTCCTGTAGCGTCAAAAAAGTCGCCAGACTCGATCAATTTTCCGTCTTTAAATCCAAAGTAATGATAGGCATCCACTGAAAAAGACTTTCCTGTAGCAATGCTTGTTCCTTTCCATGTACCATATACACGAACACTGCCGTCTGGTTGGAGTGTTTCGTTATTTACACCAGGCAACCAAATAGGATTGTTAAAAGTGACATTTTCAAAATTGCCCATGTAAAATTTAGCTTGTTCCAAGACTGCCTCTTTGCCTACTTGTCCTACACCGTACATTGGTGATTGATGAACTATTTCATCGGTGATCTGGCTGGCAAAAAAGTCATAATCTGTAGGAGAAACATAAGCGTTCATTAACTTCACAGCCAAGGCTTTGTTGGCTTCAAAAACAGATAAATCGAATTGTTGTTCACAGCCAACACTAAGGCAAGCAAAAGTGAATAAAAGGATAATTTTTTTCATAATAATTTTATATAGTTAGACATTTTTCAATGTACAAAAAATAATGCGATGCTTACTTATCCAGATCTTACTATTTTAAAGAAGGTCGGGGGCTTATTTTTTGATCGAAGAATCATCAAAGGGTTTTAGGACAGTAGGGTCTGGTGCATGAAGAAGAAAGGCGTCATAGGCTTTCTTGTATTTGTATAAAATTCGCTTTACAGCACTCGAGCTACATTCAAATTTTGTGGCCAATTGTTTTATACTATGGTATTCTCTTGAAGAAACACGGACAATGTCCCATGAGGTTATTTTGGATCTAGTTTTCATAGGGCAAATATAAACCAAAGAAATTTTATATCTTGCTGTATGCTCCTACTTGAAAGCCCCTTAGTTGAAATCGATAAAAGTATTGCCTTTTACACAAAACTTGGTTTTGAAATTAGCCAAGAAAAAGATGGTTACCTCGCAAAAGAAAATCGCTTTGCTATTTTACTGAATTCTTCGCCAAGCAGTAAAGCTGCAATACATCTGTATAATGCCGAAAAAACAAAATCATTTCACGGGCCAAGTGGAATCTTAATTCATTTAATTGAAAATGAATGCCCTTACGCTCTTGGGAAAAAACAATCTATTTTAGGAAATTATTACGGTGTGTCCCTAGAAACAGATTCTCTCGAAAATTCTTTTAATCTTCGGAATGAACTGGGTTATAAAGGAAACTATACGCCCAATCAAGGATGGATTGAATTAAACAAAGCGGGACATCATCTCAGCCTCCATCAAACCAATCAGTGCCCACATTCCTTTTTCAATCCTTCCTTAACCTTCTTCAACGCACAGAAAAATAAGGAAATCATAGAGAATATAAAACAGCTTGAAGTTCCCATAGAAGAGGAAGTTATTTTCTCAGCGGAAGAGAAAATCGCGCAAAACATCATTCTAAAAGACCCTGGTGGTCTTGGCTTTTTCATCTTTAATGACGGCTGAAGCAGTTAAGATTTCATCCTCTGAGTTTTTTAACGTATTTTTAAAAAAAAATAAAAAATGAGTAACGAAATTTTTACCCAACTGCAAAATAAAGCCAACGAAGCAGAAGCTATTGGCGGAACCCTGAAATTTGTGATTGATGATATAACAGTCTTTGTCGATGGAACAGGCAACAATAATGTGGTTTCTCAAGAAGATAACGAAGCCGATTGCACCATATCGACCTCTGCAAGTACATTGATGGAATTACAAAGTGGTGATCTTAACCCCATGATGGCCGTAATGGGCGGGAAGGTTAAAATAGCCGGTGACATGGGATTGGCCATGAAAGTACAATCTTTGATGAGTTAAAAAGTAGTTGCCCTTTTAATGCTAAATACACCAACAAATTATACACCAGCCGCATACTAGTTTTGGGATACTGGCGTTATAAATATACATTTAATTGCTTACTATATTTATGATAAAATTAAATCGTTTCAGTTTTGTCTTCAAACTATCCCTTCTTGTGATGGTTTGCTTTTCTATACCAGATGAGGGTATGGGGCCACTGGAATTGCATCGTTTTTTTCTCGATAATGATCCTTTCAAAAACACGAATCATTTGACAAAAAGAGAGCGATTCAATCAGGGTATACCACCAAACAAACACAACGAACGTATCTTTACCCTAACAATAAATCCAACAACGGGACAACCAGATGTTGCTGCGAAGATACAAACACAGCAATTTTTACTTAATTCCAACAAAAATCAACAAAAAGCTGGAGCAGTACCAGGACAAAGTGTTAGCCAACCTTGGTCTTCCATTGGACCAAACAACCAGGCAGGTCGGGTGCGCGCTGCATTATTTGATGAGGGAGATGCTGAAAAAGATCGCGTTATCTCGGGTGGAGTTAGTGGAGGTTTATGGCTGCACGAAGACATCGATAATCCTGTAGACCAACCTTGGTCGAGAATTCAAGGTGTTCCAGGGAATTTGGCTGTTTCTAATATAATTCAAGACCCCGGAAATTTCGATATTATGTATGTAGGTACAGGAGAATCGTACACTTCGGGTGATGTTACTGGAAATGGAATCTACAAGTCCAGCGATGGAGGAACTAACTGGGAACAAGTTGTTGGAAGCTCAAGCGGAATTGTTACCTCTACACTAAATAGCTCCAATTGGTTTATAAATGGCTATTTTTATATTAACGACCTCGCTATCTTTGATCATGACAATGACCCCACAACAACCAATTGGATTTATGCTGCATTAGGGATGAGCAATCATCGTCATATGCCCAACACCTATTTAGATCTATTTAACTATGGCCTAATCTACTCTACAGATGAGGGACTCACATGGAATGAAATTCCCATAAATGAAGCTGGTACTTCAAAACCAGAGCATATAAATGATATTGAGGTTCAAAAATTGTCGAATCGTATTTGGCTCAGTACAACCTATGGAAATGGAACTGACGGAGGTAAATTTTATTTTAGCGATGATGGGACAACATTTACTGAAACAAGTTCTACATGGTCACCTACAGTGGACCTTAGCATGTTTGGAAGAGTTGAAATCGAACCAAGTGAAATAAACTCTGCAACTCACTATATACTTGCTGATGTGGATAGTGAAGCAGAACTATACAAAACAACTGACAACTTTGCAACCATCAATAAAATTTCAGAGCCAGACGATGTTGACACAGGAATTCCCACGAACGATTTCGCCAGAACTCAAGCCTTTTATGATTTAGAAATAGAGGTAGATCCTGATGATGATAATATTGTTTATGTTGGAGGTATCGATTGGCACAGAAGTTCAGACGGAGGTCAAAACTGGACACAAATAACAAAATGGTCCGATAATAACTTACTCTCAAGTCTAAATGTTTCTAAAATACATGCAGACCAACACGGTTTATATTTCAGACCGGGAAATTCAGATCAAGCGGTTGTTGTAAATGATGGAGGAGTTGCCTTTGTCAGTTCCCTATCGGCAGCCTCGAACAACAGTAATGCTTTTAATGAAATTGAAGAAAATTTTATTACATCACAATTTTACACAGTTGCACAAACACCCTCAGATTTTGCTGGAGATGATCTTGTTTTTGGGGGGACACAGGACAATGGTACTTATAAAATTACAAATCCAGGACAAAATAAAACAGCAGGAGTTGGCATCTATCCAGGTGGAGACGGTGCTGCAACCTTTTTTGACCAAGTAGGTGGTGAGTATGCCATTGCAAATTACACCTACAACGATGCAATTATAGTACACAACTACAATGGGAGTGGGCAATTTCTCAACTATGATGACTTGTCAATTAGTTTATCCATCCCCGCAAACGAAGGAGATTTTATCAACAAAGCTGCATTGGATTCAAATCTAGATATCTATTATGCAAATTCATCTATTGGATCTACCTACAAAATAAGACGTATAAATTTAAATGGAACTCGATCTACCTCAGAAATTACGGGTCTACTCGCTTGGCCAACAGCAATGGAAGTTTCACCACATTCGGTATTATCAACAAACTTATATGTGGGTTTAATCGATGGACAGATTTTAAAAATTACTAATGCAGACAATGCTGGAGCAACAATAGACGTTTTAGGTCAATTTGCTGGTAGCGTGTCAGACATTCACATAGGAGAAACGGAAGATGACATATTTGTTACCTATTACAACTATGGTAGCTCAATTATCAATGTGTTTTACTCAGAAGATGGGGGTGCTAGTTGGACAAATAAAGAAGGAAATGATGGAATTGGAGATTTACCCGATATTCCTGTATATACCATTCTGCACAATCCCTATGAAGCCGAAGAGGTTATTATTGGAACTGAACTAGGAATATGGCGAACAGACAATTTTACCGACACTAACCCTAATTGGGAATCTGCCGATGAAGGCATGAGCGATGTTGCCGTTTATGACATGGTTTTTAGAGGACCAACTGCTCTCGACAACCGTGTGGTAGCGGCTACTTATGGACGTGGTATATATGTGGGTTCTTTTAGTGCCAATACAAATCCGCCCATAAGTCAAACAGATTCCATTACTGTTGCTGAAGGTGGAACCGCTACCACAACCACCGGTGGCGCTACCTCTGTCTTGGCCAATGACAGGGATCCAGATGGTGACCCTATTACCTCAAGTGTTGTTACCAACCCCTTACATTACTCTGCCTTTACAGTAGATACAAACACGGGGACATTCACCTACACCCATGACGGCACAGAGACAACGACCGATACGTTCTCTTATCGTGCTTTTGATGGCGCCGTATATGGAAATACTGTATCGGTAACAATTAATATTACCCCTGTAAATGATTGTCCAATAGTAGCCAATCCTGTTGCAGATAGGGTTGCACAAGAAGATGCTCCCGATGAAATCATTAGTCTATTGGATGTATTTACCGATGCTGAAAATAATTCGTTAAGCCTGACTGTCAGTGTTACAAATAGCAGTTTAATAAGTACTGCATATAATAATGGTACGGGCTCATTAACCCTGGATTATGCCGACAATGCCTTTGGCACAGCAACGGTGACCATCAACGTTAATGATGGAAACTCCTGTACAACAACGAAAGACGAATTTGTCGTAACGGTTAACAGTGTGAATGATATCCCGGTTGCCAACCCAGAGTCGATAAGCGTAGCAGAGGGCGGAACGGCAACAACAACAACAGCAGGAGACAATTCCTTATTGGACAACGACACCGATGCAGATAGTATGGATACCATTACAACCAATGTGGTAAGCATGCCTTTTAACTACGATACCTTTAGGGTTAATTCTACCACAGGAACCTTTACCTATATTCACAACGGATCAGAAACGACAACAGACAGCTTTTCCTATCGTGTTTTAGACGGAAATGGTGGATCAAGTCAAATTGTAACAACAAACATAACCATTAGCCCGGTAAACGATTGTCCAAGTGTTGTTGATCCTGTGCCAGATTTTATCGCTCAAGAAGATGATCCAGATGATATTATTGACTTGACCAATCGATTTTTAGATCCAGAAAACAATACCCTAAACATTACCGTAAATAATGCGAATACAGCCTTACTAACGGAGACCTACAATCCAGTCACCCAAGAAATTACCCTGGATTATATAGATGATCAAGTAGGTACTGCCACCATAACCATCAATATAGATGACAACAATGGTTGCACCTCAACTCAGGATGTTTTTGTGGTAACTGTAGTTCCACAAAACGACGCTCCTGTTGGGGTTGCCGATACCATTGCTGTAGATGAAGGTGCTACAGCCACAACCACTACAGCAGGAGCAACTTCTGTTTTGGCCAATGATACAGATATGGAAAATGATGTGTTGGATGCCGCCCTGTTGACTCCACCATTAAACCACAATGGTATGTTTTCTTTAGCTCAAAATGGAACATTTACCTATGAACACGATGGATCAGAAACAACAACCGATAGCTTCACCTATACACTTAGTGATGGTGTAAATAGTCTTACTGTAACAGTTACCATAAACATTAGCCCGCAAAACGATTGCCCAAGGGTAATTAGTCCGATCGCTTCAATAATTGTAGACGAGGATGCGGATGATACAACCGACGATTTAAGTCTACGCTTTACTGACGACGACATTCGGCCCTTTCCAAATAGTCTTTCTTTTAGTGTTTCGCCAACAAATAATGACCTGGCAGTGCTTTCAATCAATGGAGCAGGACTACTGACCATTGATTACAAAGACAACCAAACAGGAACGGTTACCATCACAGTTTCTGCAAACGATAATGTTGATTGTATCGTAAACGATGTATTCCTTCTGACAGTTGACCCCTTAAACGACGCTCCTGTTGGGGTTGCCGATACCATTACTGTAGATGAAGCAGGAACAGCCACCCAAACGACTGGAGGCGACCGCTCTGTCTTAACCAATGATACAGATATTGATAATGTGAATAGTGATCTAACAGCAAGTATTGTATCGATCCCAAGCTTTGGGACACTCACGATGCAAAATTCAGGTACATTTATCTATGTACACGATGGGTCGGAAACAACCACAGACAGTTTTGTCTACAAACCAAATGATGGAAATATCGATGGAAACGACGTTACCGTAAACATAACAATTAATCCGATAAATGACTGTCCTGAGTTTGGCCCTGACCTAGGAGGGGAAATCACTGCTTTCGATTGGAATGAAGACAACGATTCAGCAGGAATTTATAATTTAGGCAGCCGACTTGTCGATCCAGACAGTAGCCCACTCACCTATACTGTTACCTGGACAAATTCTTCTGTATATGGAATAAATCAAATTTCTACTGGAAATTTTGATTTTGTCCCTGTATCAAATGCCTTTGGTTCCTCTGTTGCCACCATAACAGTTGATGATATGGAGGGATGTGTTTTAGAAACAACTTTTACTGTCAATGTATATTCTGTAAATGATTGCCCGACGGTAGACAATCCTATTGCGAACATAAGCGTAAATGAAGATGCGGATGACTATTGGATAGATATTCGAAATACGTTTTCAGACATCGAAAGCAGTACACTGAACTTTTCTGCCATGTCAACAAATAATAGTTTAATTGCTACATCATTCACAGCAACTAGCCTAATCATTGACTTTCTCGATAATCAAAATGGAAGCACAAATGTTGTTCTAACGGTTACCGATGGTGATCCTTCTTGTACTGTTGACGATGTGTTCAGCCTAACTATTGCCAGCGTGAATGATCTACCCTCAACTGTAACCGAAGAAATTAGTGTTGTCTCTGGTGGAACAGTTTCCAGCCTCAACGACGGAATTACGACTAGTCTACTAGCAAATGATATTGATGCAGATGGAAACCCACTCACCGCCAATTTAATTACTCCACCTATAAATGGAACGTTAACACTTCAAACAAATGGAACATTTGTTTACACTCACAATGGATCATCTACATCTACAGATACATTTTATTATGCCGCGAATGATGGATATAACAATGGAAATACTGTTAGCGTAACCATTTACATCAATAATCCCCCTGTGGCTGTTGCTGATACCATTGCAGTACTTGAATCGGGAACAGCAACCAAAACAACAGATGGCCAAAGCTCTCTCCTCTGGAATGATACTGATGCAGATGCTTCAGATGTAGCCTCTTTAACAGCGGTTAAGATTACCGATCCATCACATGGGAGTCTTACCCTTAATTCTGATGGTACCTTTACTTATGTGCACAATGGAGATGATCAATCATCTGATAGTTTTACCTACAGTGCCGATGATGGTAAAATTGTTAGTTCTCCAATTACAGTAAGTATTGCAGTTACTGGAACCAATGATACACCAGTTGCCTATGACGATACAATTATTGTTCCACTTGGAGGAACGGCAACAACACTTGACAATGGATATACTTCTTTTGCAACAAATGATATTGATCCCGATGGGGATACATTGACAGTTTCTATTGTTAGTAGTCCAAGTTATGGTACAATAAGCCTTAACCCTGGAGGTACATTTAGCTATGTTCAAAATGGAACCATTAATGCAGGAGATAGTTTCACCTATAAAGTTAACGATGGTAGTTTAGATAGCAATATTGCCAATGTAAATGTGTATTTAAGTTGTACTCCTTGCACAGAAAGTATTATTGAAGCAGGAGTAAATGGAGTTTCCTTTACCTACACAGATTGTTTATGTAAAACCGTTCGTGTCTATGTTCCTAGAGGAAAAGCATATTCATTTTGTCATTTGGATACCAGTATTAATGTGGTTTCCGGAAGCTATGCGTTAATTTCCTCAAGCGCTTGTAATTAAGGGATGAGTTGACCGTTAATATCATAGCGCCTTAAAGGAGAAACTATTTGTCCCTCACTGTATTCTATTTTTTCTTTTAAAACACCATTGGAGTAGAATTTTGTCCAACTACCAGAACGTTGACCTAATTGATTGAACTGCATGCGTTGTCTTATTTTACCATCTTTAAAATAAAAAACATTCTCCCCTTTGATAACTCCATCATCAAAAAAAAGCACCTCTTTAATTGTTCCAGAAGGATAATATAAGTATTGATTTCCTGACCTTTTTCCTTGACTAAAATTAGATAAGGCAGAACGTATGCCGTCTTTCAAAAAACGCTCTTCTACACCATTTAAAATCCCGTTTAAATATAAACTCTTCACTTTAATTTGACCATTGGGATGATAAAGGATATATTGTCCGTTTCTCTTCCCTGATGCTACCGTAAATTCTTCCAAACGAATCGAAAGGCTATCACGAAAAACTAAGCCAGTATATAAAACGGAATCCTTTTGATAATGGAAAATATTGTTTACACTAACGACTTCAAGTTCATCGATAGCTACCTCATTTTGATGCCAACACCCCATGATTCCAAATAGGAAAAACGATAGATATAGACAACGAAAAAAGCGAGTAGTATAAAACTCTTTTTTAAAAATTAAATTCGCAACCTGCATTTTGGTAAGGTAAAGAAGCTAATTGGAAAGTATAGCGTAATCTAACATTTATACTGTTTCCATCTTCGTCCATGTCCATATGAAGTTCTTCAAGTATCATGCTGGTTTCAGTAATGGAAATTACATTAATTGTTGTATCGGCATCTTCAAACGATTCATCCTCCGCATCCATGACCATAAAAGAAGTAAACGGAAGTGTTGTATCTGTTCGCCATATCCAATCACCATTATCCGTAGAAACAATATTGTCCAAGGCATCAAAGTAAGTGAAGAGATAAGTACCATATCCACTGATTAACAAAGTAGTGGTTACAGCTTGTTGGCAATCCTCGCTAAACGAATTGGTTTCAAAATCATAGCAACGGTCATAGTACTCTTCTTCAAAAATAAAGCAAATATCTTGGTTCGTTTCATTTACTGTGCTAGCCCCTTCTAGGGAGGCTGTTATTTCAATTAATCTC
This sequence comes from uncultured Flavobacteriaceae bacterium, assembly GCA_905478905.1. Taxonomy (GTDB): domain Bacteria; phylum Bacteroidota; class Bacteroidia; order Flavobacteriales; family Flavobacteriaceae; genus Arcticimaribacter. The sequence goes on from CAJQKN010000024.1 coordinate 20,801, forward strand.
CATTCATTTTGAATTTTTATGTGGTTGGAGTCTTCAGCCGCATCGGGGGCCAATTTTTCTTCTTTGTCCCCTTCTAATGAAATTGTTATCCCAGTTGTACAGAAATCTTCTGTTGACTGACCCAATTCGATTCGGAAACTAACCTCCTCGTTGGTCAAGTTAATTTCATCTATGGTTGCTACCGAACCTATTGTTGGGAAAGATGTTCCAGATAAATAATCAGCATCCATCAATACAATTTTATTTAAACTTGGTTCATTGTTGGTCACAATAAATTCAAGGTCATATTTTCCACGGTAGATTTTAGAAATTATATCGTCTGGTGACTCTGCTGTACTTACTGTAAGAATGTAGGATCTATCTTCAAAAAATTCTATTGCATCTATTGAACAATCATTTTGAACACTACCATTTTTATCGGCAAAATCGATGTTTGATTTTCGGATTTTCCATTTACCTACCAAATTAACATTCGTTATTTCTTGTTGTTCTTCAAGTGAAAGATGAGGATCAATACCTCCAGAAGATCCACAACCAACAATTAATAAAATGAAAAATGAGAATATAGTTTGCTTGAATGTTTTCATAAATGATATAGTATCAAACAAAAATACAAACAATTAGATAAAACTGAAAGGAGGCGTGATTAAATTAACTTAAACATCACATATAGAAATGGCGCGTCGAAGCGACTCAATGGGATCTTTTGCAGTTGGAATAAATTCTTGCGCCACATAACCTTTGAATCCAGTAGCTACAATGGCTTGCATAATGGCGGGATAAAACAACTCTTGGGTTTCGTCTATTTCATTTCGGCCAGGTACACCAGCCGTGTGGTAATGACCGAAATATTGATGATGATCCTGTATTGTTCTGATTATGTCGCCTTCAGAAATCTGCATATGATAGATATCATATAATAATTTAAAATTAGGTGAATCCAATCGTTTACATAGTTCTATACCCCAAGGTGTATTGTCACACATATAGTCTGGGTGATTAATTTTCGAGTTAAAGAGTTCCATTTGTATGACCACTCCCCTTTTCTCAGCTCTTCCAAGAATTTTCTTCAAGCCTTTAACCGAATTTTTTAAACCGGTTTCATCATCCATTCCATTTCTATTTCCCGAAAAACAAATCAAATTTGTGTATCCAGCCTCAGCAACTAAATCAATGTGTTCAAGGTAATTATCAACCAATCGATTGTGATAATTTTTGTGATTAAATCCTTTGGTAAGACTAATTTCTGCTCCATTGCACATGGTGGAAATTAGGTTATTCTTCTTTAAAGTTGACCACCCTTTTGGACCAATTAAATCGATTCCAACCAAGCCCAATTCATTGGCTACCTGGCACAGTTCTTCTAAATTTAAATCGGGATAACACCATTCGCATACCGAATGATTTATGTTTCCTTTCAATTCATTTGAAGAAATTACTTTTTCGGAGCTATTAGTCTGCAAGGACAAAGGCAAAAATGCAGCTGCCGATGCTCCTGCGGCTGTTTTCTGAATGGCTTCTCTTCGATTCATATGGATATTATTTAGAGCTTAATTATCGTACATTGGAACGTAAAACAATGGAATGTAAAAGTTTTTGAGAGATCTTTTTTAGATAGACACCCAATTTTTCTTTTCGGCCAAAATAAGTCTCCCAAGCTTTTCTATCCAAAGCCTTAATGGCTTTTTGGCAAAAGACTTCCACTGCTAGTCCGTTTTTTGTTGCAGGATCATCGTGTCCTAAGCTCGATCCATCTCCCGTTAAGGCGTTAATCGTTACATTGGTTTGAACAAAACCAGGACATAGAAGACTCACTGAAATATTGTCTTTTTGATGCTCCATGCGCAAAACATCAAAGAATCCATGCAAGGCGTGCTTTGCACCGGCATAGCCCGATCGAAAGGGGGATCCATATTTCCCCATCACACTGGTTACCACTGCAAAATGTCCTTGCTGGCGTTCGATAAAATGGGGTAACAATGCCTTGCTTAGGGCTACTGTCCCCAGGTAGTTTATATCTACTAGCTGTTTATAAACGTCAAAATTGGTATCCATAATCAATGATCTTTGACTAACCCCTCCATTATTGATCAGTAAATCGATTGTTCCAAAACACTGCTTGGCTTCTTCAACTTTATTTGGTAAATCTGAGAAATCCGTTAAATCCAAGGGAACAATCTCAATCTTATTTGAATTAAGGCAGCTATTCCTTACCCGCTCTAATTCTGTTTTTCTTCTAGCCGATAAAATTAATTTACTTCCCCTTTTTGCATACTGTTTTGCGAGCTCCTCTCCAATTCCTGAAGAAGCACCCGTAATCCAAATCACTTCATCTCTCATATATCCTTATGCCTATAATTGCCACCCTTTTCGGTAGTCACGGCCAACAAATTGATTGGCCTCTTCTAAATTTGTTATTTGCATTTGGTTTCCATCCCAAAGTAATTTTTTACGTCCAAAATAGTCAAATCCACGATCAGATTTTTTCCGTAACAAGTAAGATCGCAGGGCAATATTCCCCATCAACACTGTTTCTGTCAAGGGACCAGAATAATCAAAGGAGGAAGTCAAAGCCTTGTGCTCTGGACTGTTGAACCCTGCTTTAATTGCATCAATCCATTTGCGCTGATGTCCGTGTTCGGATTCTGTTTCCGGGGGTTGATTATAGGTTACCACCTCTTCTCCTTTTTTATACAGACGTGGATCATATCCATAAACTCCTGTTGTGATGATCCCTTTATCTCCAATCATGATGACTCCATTGGCATTTCCCGGACTTCCCAAGAAATCGTCTGCTGGAATTAGATCAGGATGAGCAGGTCGAATTCCTCCATCGGACCATTCCATCGTTATTGGACTTGCGTTCTTCGCTGTAGCGTCAAATTTTATTGACACAAATGATGACGGTGGACAACCTTCGGGCAAATGCTCTGGAGTCCATAAGTTTTTATACACACTGCCTAAGCTACATTCAACTGCAGTTGGGTAATTTAATCCTAAAGCTCTAAAGGGAATGTCTATAATGTGGCATCCCATATCCCCCAATGCACCTGTTCCATATTCCCACCATCCACGCCAGTTAAAGGGGTGCATGGAAGAACTATAAGGGGTTGATTTTGCTGGTCCTAACCATAGATCCCAATTGAGATCTTTTGGAATGTTTTCTGGATCTGGCTTTGGCATCGGAATTCCTTGCGGCCAAATTGGTCGGTCTGTCCACACCTTTACTGTATGCACATTGCCAATTTCACCTGCATCGATCCATTCCTGAACTTGGAGTTGACAGGGATTTGAAGCTCCTTGATTCCCCATTTGGGTAACTATTTTTCTGTCTCTTGCTGTTTCGGTTAGCATTCGAGCTTCTTTGATGTTATGCGTCAAGGGTTTTTGTACATAGACATGAATATCCCGTTCCATCGCTGCCATGGCAATATTAGCATGGGTGTGATCTGGTGTAGAGATGGTGACAGCATCCAATCCTTTTTCATTGGCCATTAACTCACGAAAATCTGTGTAAAAATTAGCCTTAGGAAATGCTTTGCGTATTTTGGTTACTCCGTGTTTTCCATAAGGGTCGATATCGCAAAGAGCGATTACACGTTCTCTTCCACCTACGGAAGCATTGACAATGTCACTAGAGCCCTTTCCTCCCGAGCCAATTGCTGCTATTAATAACTGATCACTCGGAGCTGTATATCCAATACCTCCCAATACATGTCGAGGGACAATCATGAGAGTAGAAGCAGCTAGACTTTTCTTAATAAAATCGCGCCGTGAATTCGGTACAACTGTTTTTTTGTTTTTCATAGGGAGTAGGTTTATTCTTTAAAGCTAAGAAAAAAATAAAAACTAAGGAGCGACAAAGCTTCCCTTCCATTGATTTTCTTGCAATTTAAATACTGCACGTTGATGATTTGGTCGCATTAGCCTTAAAAAATCAATCTTTTCTGCTTTAAAAATTAATTTAATAAAATGATTTTTATTCAAATAGTTGATGTCATCCATTGACTTAATGGGCTGTCCTGGGGCATGGCTGGTCGTGTAGTCCTTTTGCGCATTCTCATGCTGTTGGGAAAAAGCGACTTCATCTTTGCTTCGTTCAATGCATTTTGCCCTTACGCGAACTTGTGTTAATTTCCGTGAATCATAAAACAACAATTCAGCAAAGGGAAAAGCGCTTAATGATGCCATCTTTGGAGTCCGTGCATCAGTATAAATGGTAAATAAAAATTCATTAGGATCAAACTTGCGTAGGACCACCGTTCGTACTTCTGGAAACCCTTCTTTATTAACAGTGGCCAGATAGAAATTGCGATAGGGATGCTTTTTGTTGGTTTTTGTTTTACTCCATTCCGTAGAACAATCGGCTAAAATGTTATCGAGCATTCTGATTGTTTTTCATCCATTCGGAAACACGATGAACGGCATTTTTTTCGATGTCCTTCCAAAATAAATTGATGTCTGCAAAATGATAATTCTTGACAAATGAAAGAAAAAAACGTTTGGGAATTTTTGGAACACTGGACCAAACCAAACCGTCTACAACTTGGAGTTTTAAAGCCTTGGGATAAATAACCCCATCACCATTCAATACTCCCAAATGTTGATCAAAATCTGTACTTTTTGAAGCATCCCATGTAATTGGATTTGTTGTTGTTGCTCCCTTAAACCACTTTTCGTAGGTTGGAGGATAATTGTTCATTTTGTAGGTGTTCCAACTAACATATCCTCCTGTTGCTAGAGGATCTTCCATTTTTTTTAAAGACCTAAAATCCTCGGCTTGGATTTTGACTCCGGGAATATAAGCAGCGACCAATTGCTGCTGCAATGGTTTGCCATCAAAAAACTCTTTGAGTAGCATGGCACACATTATACTTCCCTGACTGTGAGAAGCAATCATAATGGGTCGTCCTTGATTGTGATTTGTTAAATAATACTGGAAAGCCTTACGCACATCCGCATAGGCAATGGTTCGCGAAAGTTCCTCCTGCTTATTGTAGGGTGGAACATATATTTTATAATGCGATTGACGGTAAAAGGGAACATATAAATTCCCCGCCTTAGCAAAAGCTGAAGCTTGAAACTTAACCGATTGTGCAAGAACTTTTTCTCTGATTTCTTCCCGAGAAATATCTGCATTCCAAGACGGATCTTTCTTTTCGGTTAACAAGGTTGGATAAACAAAAAAGACGTCGGTCTCCTTTTCCACAAAATCGCCCGTAATTTCTTTGAGTCCCGCAGGATAATTCCCAGGTAAAACAGCCCAGTAGCTTTCATCTTCATAATTTGGGGCTTTTGGGGTAATGGTATTTTCGAAGGAGACTGTCTTGTAAACAGGTTTACAAGAACTAAAAAGCAGTAGTGCTAAGGCAAATAAAATAGTTCTGTTCAATTTTTTTTCTTTCTTAAATATACAGTAAAATGATAAATTAGCGTTAAAATAAAAGAATAACGACAAAAATGAGTGGTAAACACAAAATGTTTACCTTTAAAATCTAAAACAATAGCGCCATGAGAAAGTTGAATCTATTATTCCCCGTCCTACTTATTTTTTGCAGCATTGGTTGTGAATCTTTTGGAAAAAAAGAAACCCATAAAGAGATTAGCATTGAAAAAAAGAAAATCAATGATACCTTGGTAAAAGCCACCGTGACAACAACATTCAAAACAGGGAATGAAGTTTCTGAAGAAGTTCAAATCATTCAAGGAACACCCGGAGAAGTCAATACTCAACTTGAGTTATACAAGACAAAGATACTTCATGAAAACGACAATAAAAGCAGTGATAATGACCATAAAAAAGAGGTAAAAGAAGTAAAAAAATTAAAATTTGCGCTTAATCCAAAAAGTGGAAGCAATACCAGTGGAACAGTTCTGTTTACTGAAGAAGATGGAAAAGTATCATTGGAAGCACATATCAATGGACTTAGCCCTGGTATACATGCCATTCACGTTCATGAAAAGGCAGATTGTTCCTCCGATGATGGGAAGTCTGCTGGAGGTCACTGGAACCCAACTTTTGAGCTCCATGGAGCTTGGGGAAATGAAAATGGGTTCCACCGTGGGGATATTGGTAATTTTACTGCAGATGAAACAGGGCATGGAATGATTACATTTTCCACTGATTTATGGTGTTTGGGTTGTGATGATGATACCAAAAATCTTCTCGGAAAGGCCATTATTGTTCACCAAGGAGAAGACGATTTAACTTCTCAACCTTCTGGTGCTGCAGGTGCGCGGGTGAGTTGTTCAGGAATCATACAATAGTTTACCTACTCATCTCACAGACTTTCTATACAAATGTCTTCTCAAAAAAACGAAGCCGATTTTGTTGCCCTTTTGAATGAAAATCAAAACTTGGTACACAAAATTTGTCGTATGTATACTGACAGTAAGGCTGCACATGACGATCTCTTCCAAGAGATCTCCATTCAGCTTTGGCGTTCTTACGACCGTTTTGAAGGAAAATCCAAGTTCTCAACTTGGATGTATCGTGTTGGATTGAATACAGCCATAACCCTTTATCGCAAAGAGAAGAAAAGAATCGATAATGGTGTTTTACATGAAAATACACCACAACTGATTGTTCAAGAATACGACACCGAAATTGACGAACAATTGGACTGGCTTTACAAGAAAATAAACAGCTTTTCTGAAATAGATAAGGCTTTAACACTCTTGTACTTAGAAGATAAAAAATACGATGAAATTTCCGAAACATTGGGGATCTCGTCGATCAATGCAAGGGTAAAAATGAACCGCATTAAAAAAAGATTGAAAGAAATGATAAATGATAGAAAAGATGGATGAATTTAAATCATTAAAAGAAAAATGGGCGAATCAAAAATTCGACAAGCAATATACTGTTGAGGAATTAAATGGTTTTTTGCAGAAAAAATCGAAAACCTCAATCAAATGGATTTTTTATTTGAGTGTTGCAGAGTTTTTCCTTTACATAAGTTTTCCATTCATTATACCAAACTATTATGAATCATTTGATTATTACAAAAGCTTAAACCTCTTTGAATTTTCAATTGCGACTTCAATTATTGGCTATATTATCTTGGTCTATTATATGCTGCGCTTCTTTAAGAATTATAAACGAATTTCCGTGACAGATTCAGTTAAAGGGCATTTGAGTACAATTTTAAATACCCGAAGAGCGGTGAATCAATACATATATTTCAATTTGGGAATATTACTGATATTTCTGATTGTCGTGATGTTTTCTGCGTTTAAGTTTGATGAAAATCTCATTGCACTTAAACAAGAAAATAACTCTGTAATAATGATTGTTTTCATTATTGGTCTCCTTGTTTCTTTGATTATTGGCGTCTTCGGTCTGCTCTACTACTTTGTGTATGGCCGTTTTTTAAACCCTTTAAAAAAGAATGAAAAGGAATTGATGAACATTGACAACTAACTACCACTCGCGAGCCTTATTTAAGCGCTCTTGCTCTTCAATTTCTTCTGGAGACATTACCTTTAAAAAAGAGGTGTGCTGCTCTATCGCATATTCTAGCTGCTCTATAATTTCATCCATAGAAGCATTTTCATAATCAATTTTTAAAGGTTCTTTAATGACCATCGATTGAAGAATTCCTTTCTTTTTGATCATAAGCCCTTTTTTATCGAAGGACCTTCGAAAACCATCGATCACAATCGGAACAACTATGGGTTTGTATTTTTTAATGATATGCGCCGTGCCTTTTCGCAAGGGCTTGAAGGGAGTTGTGGTTCCCTGTGGAAAGGTTATGACCCAACCGTCATTTAAGGCAACTCCAATATTTGATATATCGCTCATTTTTACCTGACGCTGAATGTTCTGTCCGGCCTCACGCCATGTCCGTTCAATGGAAACAGACCCGGCATAGGCCAATATACGAGGCAGCAAACCAGCTTTCATGGTCTCCTTAGCAGCTACATAGTAAATATTCAGTTTAGGGTTCCATAAATAGCCAACATTCTTGATGCTATCAATTCGACCGTGTAAACTAGCATTAAACACATGAAACATGGCCACTACATCGGCATAGTAGGTTTGGTGATTGGCTACAAATAAAACATTATTTTCTGGCAAATTTTTAATAACATCTGAGCCTTCAATCTTTAATTCATTGAAACCTCTATACCTTCTGTGCGTTAGAAAACCTAGGTATCTAATTAACATTTTCTTCAAGAAAAGGTAATGACCAAAAGGGTTTTTCTGAAATAACTTCATAATTATCTAAAATCGGTTAAATATACCATTATTTCACTAAGAGAATCATTTCTCTTGCTTCGGCTAAAATCATTGCAGTTGCTCCCCAAACATCACAGGAATCAAAAACAAACATAGGAACCACTACCTCATCGCTATAGGAAGCAGTTATGGACCTTTCTTGCATGGAAGATTCCATCAACAAATCGTTCAATGGAACCTCAATTACCTGAGCAACCTCTCCCTTTTCAGGAATAAAATTAGGACGAGACGCTACATAGGCCATGTAGGGATAAACATAAAAATTACTCGGCGGTATATAGGTAGATGAAAGTTGCTTTAAAAGGGTAACCTTGGAGGAATCAACCCCAACCTCTTCTTGCGTTTCTCTTAGGGCAGTAGCCCAATAGTCAACATCCTCTTCTTCCTTTTTTCCACCAGGAAAACTTATTTGGCCCGAATGTTTACCCGCATAGTTGCTCCGTTGAATGAGACAGAAGTGCAATTCTCCTTCGATTGGATATAAGAGCATCATTACAGCTGCATATCGAACATTCTCAGGAATAGTTAAAAGCGTTTTCATTGTCCCAAAACGCTGTGGAGGAGCCATTTTTAGTTGTGCTTTTAGTCAAAGTGTTGGAATTTCTTCTATTTTTGA
>CAJQKN010000025.1 GCA_905478905.1 uncultured Flavobacteriaceae bacterium
AGATCAAAATTAACTCTTCCCGTTCCACAATTTTCTTTTGCTACCTCTATAAAAGGAAGTGCAAACGGTCGTTCTTCCACTTGAAAGGCAGTTGAATTAACCGCAAAATAAATATTCCCATCAGCGACAATTTTAATACGAGCATTTGTACTGGAGATACCTGGGGGAACAACAATATAAGCCTTTCCATTATTTAAAGTATGTTCAACCAAGGTATAAGGAAAACTTTGCCCCCCATCGATAGAGAGAAAAATTGAGACAGTTTGGGTATTGACCGGTGCTCTATTGGTCTTAGCGACATCCCATTGAATCAGTTCATTTGCTCCTGCTCTCCACACCACAGAGGAACTATTCTGGGAAAGGACTTCAAAAGGTCCTGCATCATCGGTAACCGTTATTGTTTTTTCATCTTGGGCAGTAAACCCAACCCCATTTGGATCATTTTGATTCCTGTCCCGCACTGTTACTCCCCAACGCAATGTTCGCTCGATCAAAGAAACGGTCTCCCAACCTGAATTCAATAATATACTTGGGTTTGATTCGGTTAAATTCCCACTCAATACTGCCGCTAAACGAGGAATTGTTCTTCTTGAACTTGATGTAGGTGGGAGTGAACGGTTCATACTGCCAGCACTCAAATAAGGACCAAATTCATTCGCTACAACTTTTCCAGAGTCCAACTGCTCCCAACAATAGGTCAATTGATCTCCATCTGAATCTTGAGCAATAGCATCCAAAACATAAGCTGTACCCATAGGAATTATCATATCATTCCCTGCAGAAACTGTTGGGACTTGATTCGCCACTGCTTCAGATTGTTGACAGGAATTCTTTTCCAAGTAAGCATTGATTTGCACTATATTATGGTAATGGAAATAAGGGTCACTGTGGCGTTGTACATTTTGTCCTCCAACAATACCCGCATAGGCCATAATGGTCGAACCACTTCCGGGCTCACTATTTACTCCAGGGGACTCAACAAGATGAGAATAGGTATGGGTACCTCCAAACTGATGGCCAATTTCATGGGCTACATAATCGAGATCAAAATAATCCGTTAAAAAACCTCCTGAACTACCGTTTGTTTCTGTAAACGGATGAGAGGAATATGCACTTCCTTTTTCAAACGATACACATACATTTCCAACACTTCCTGCATTTCCATTGGCTTGCCCTCGATGAAATAAGTGACCAATATCATAATTGGCATCCCCAACTTCGCTGGTTAATATTTGTTGCGTCTCATTGTTTAGATTATCTCCAAAGGGATCTACCTCTGGATCGTTATAAATGATAGCGGTGTTTGAAACTAGTAATAAACGAACACCTAGATCCACCTCAAAAATTTCGTTCATTCTGTTAACTGTATTGGCAACAGCAGCAAGGGCATCTTGGGTGTTATTGCCATTGGAATCGTCGTCATCTCCCCAAAATTGTGTGTATTCCCCAGAGGTTGCAACAGCAATACGATAGGTCTTTAAGGAGCCACTAAGTCGGTTTTTTTTTTGTTCTCCTATTGTAGGTACAACATTCTCGCCTTTGGCAAAATTATTTTCAGTAGTGCAAAAAAGACTTCTTTCTTGGTCAGAAACAATGTCTTTTCTCTGATAAAAAATATAGGAAGACATTGACCCCTTATTGGGTTGAAAAAACAAAAAACCTGAGGGTGTTCGCATTGTTCCACTCAGTCCCAAAGGAGTAACTGTTATTCGCACAGAAACATCTTCGCGTTCGGTACTTTTACCGCGATAGGCTCTTATAGAAGGGTGATCAAGCCCATTTTTATTGGCAAAAACAGGAATCGATACCAAAGAAAAAGGTTCTAATTCCCCTTTTTCATTTGGAAAAAAAAACTGATCCAACTCCTTGTTGTTGGGATGGTGTATTCTATTAATCTTTGTGCGAATAAGCGCATCATCCAAACGAACCGACCTCATTTTTGAGGGCATAGGAGCATTTACAAAACTGCTTGCTGGTTGATTATCTTTCTGAAGAGTCCAATACTCCTGTGCAAACAAACCAGTGCAAATTAGAAAGAACAGGTAAAAAAAAGTTGTTTTCATTTGCAGTAATTTGTCCTTAAATGTTTCAGGATTTTAGGGCATCGGATTCAAGTAAATAGTATAATTTTACTTTTAAAATTTAAAGATAATCATTTTTTGTGAAGGTCATTTCTAACATTGACAACTACCATGCAACAAGCGCGTGTTCCCTTACTATTGGAACCTTTGATGGGGTTCATGTAGGCCATCGTGAAATCATTCAACGCTTGGTCAATAGTGCCAAAGAAAAAAATCTACTATCGGTTGTGCTTACTTTTTTTCCTCACCCTAGAATGGTTTTGCAAAAAGACACCTCAATTAAGTTAATTGACACCTTGGCTGAAAAGCAAAAATTACTGGAAGATTTGGGTGTAGATGTTTTAATTGTGCACCCCTTTTCTAAAGCATTTTCTCGCCAGTCTGCCGACGAATTTATCCGTGATATTTTGGTTAATTCACTACAAATTGGACACCTCATAATTGGCTATGATCATCGGTTTGGTAGGAACCGTGAGGCGACTGTTGATGCGTTAATTTCTGCAGGAGAAACCTATGGGTTTTCAGTGGATAAAATTGAAGCCCAAGATATCGACTCAGTTAATGTAAGTTCAACCAAAATTAGAACCGCCTTGAACGTAGGAGATATTTTAACGGCCAATGCTTTTTTAAATCGAGCGTTTACATTGACTGGGAAGGTCATTAAAGGAGAAGAAATTGGACGAACAATTGATTATCCAACAGCAAATATTGCAATCGCAGAAGAATATAAATTACTCCCAGCCGATGGCGTCTACTTCGTCCAATCAAAACGTGAAAACGAAATCCTCTATGGGATGATGAACATTGGTTTCCGCCCCACCCTAGAAGGAGAAACACGCAGTTATGAAGTCCATTTTTTCGATTTCCATGAAGATCTGTATGGAGAAGAATTAGCCATAGAATTCCTTCATCACATTAGAAAAGAAAAGAAGTTTACCTCTTTAGAAAAATTAAAAGCACAACTGCAAAACGACCAAGCCTTGTGTCGCACATTGATTCCCGCAAAATAGAGGGGAATTGATGATCAAAATTTTATCTTTGTACAAGAGAATATAGTCCATGATACCATTAAAACACCTGAGAGAAAACAAAACCCTTGCCAATGAACGTTTGCAAAAACGCAATTTCAAACAGCTCGATTTGATTGATCAAATTTTGCTGTTGGATGAAAAACGTCGAGCAACACAAACTGAACTAGACAGTCAACTGGCAGAAGCCAATCAACTGGCCAAAGAAATTGGACAGCTCTTCAAAACTGGGAAAGCCCAAGAAGCGCAAGCCCTCAAAGAGCGCTCTGGGGAATTGAAAAATAGTTCTAAAGCCTTGCAAGAGCAAATGCAATCCATCGAAAAGGAACTCTTAGAACTTCGGTATCAAGTCCCAAATATTCCACAAGAAAGTGTGCCTTCTGGTGTTTCAGAAGAAGATAACGAAGAAATTGAAAAGGGAGGAGAAAACCCCATCCTGGCTGAAGGAGCCCTTCCCCATTGGGAACTAGCAAAAAAATACGACCTCATCGATTTTGATTTAGGGAGTAAAATCACTGGAGCAGGATTTCCTGTTTACAAAGGGAAAGGCGCACGACTTCAACGCGCGCTAATCAATTATTTTTTGGATAAAAATACAGAAGCAGGCTATGAAGAAACACAAGTACCTCATTTAGTTAACGAAGCATCTGGATATGGTACAGGACAATTACCCGATAAAGAAGGGCAAATGTATCATGTTACTGGAGACAACCTTTACCTTATCCCTACAGCAGAAGTACCCTTAACCAATATGTTTCGGAATGTTTTACTTGAGGAAAGTGAATTACCTATTGCAGTAACAGGCTATACACCCTGTTTTAGAAGAGAGGCCGGTAGTTATGGAGCGCATGTTCGTGGTTTAAATCGATTACATCAATTCGATAAAGTTGAAATTGTTCGACTCGAAACCCAAGAACGATCAAATACTGCTCTAGAGGAAATGATGGAGCATATAAAAAGTATTTTGGTTGAATTAGAAGTACCCTACCGTATTTTACGCTTATGCGGTGGTGATCTTGGTTTTACCTCTGCCCTGACCTATGATTTTGAATTGTATTCTGCAGCCCAAGAAAAATGGTTGGAAATAAGTTCTGTATCTACCTTTGAAAGTTATCAAGCAGAACGCCTACAATTGCGCTATCGCACCAAAGATGGACAGAAAAAAAATGTGCATACCTTGAACGGAAGTTCTTTGGCTCTTCCTCGCGTATTGGCTACTTTACTTGAGAATTGTCAAACCCCAGATGGAATTAAAATTCCGAAAGTTTTAGTGCCTTACACTGGTTTCGAAAAAATTGATTAAATATGTTTATTTACAATGTTACCGTACATGTAGAACCCATAGTAGAAGATAAATGGCTCGAATGGATGCGCGAAGAACATATCCCTGCAGTTTTAAGTACTGGAAAATTTACACAGGCAAAACTTTTTAAAGTCATTACAGATCAAGACCAAGGTGGTGTGAGCTATGCCACCCAATACCATTGTGCTACATCCAAGGAATATGAACTCTATTTAAATGAAAATGCTGAGGGGCTGCGGAAAGAAGCCCAAGATCGTTTTGGTAGTTCTATTCTTGCTTTTCGCACTCAACTGGAAGAAATCCTTTCTTTGTAATGAAAACTGTAAGCCCAAAGAAAAAATTAGGGCAACACTTTTTGACAGATCTTTCCATCGCTGAGAAAATTGCTAAAACACTAACTTTTGACAGCTTTGACCGTGTTCTCGAAATAGGCCCTGGAATGGGTGTACTCACCCAATACTTACCCTGGAAAGAAAACAAAGTCTCTTTGATTGAGCTCGATTCAGAATCTGTTCTTTATTTACAAGCCGCCTATCCATCCATGGTTGGTTCTATTCATGAAGGTGATTTTCTCAAAATCGATATTCCCACACTCATGGGAACAGAACAATTTGCTATTATTGGCAATTTTCCTTACAACATATCGACACAAATCGTTTTTAAAACCATTGAAAACAGAGCGCAAATTCCTTTTTTCTCAGGAATGTTTCAAAAAGAAGTTGCCCAACGAATTTGTGAACCCCCTGGCACAAAAAAATACGGAATCCTATCGGTCCTCACCCAGTTGTTTTATGAAGTAAAATATGAATTTACAGTATTACCGGGTGTTTTTAACCCTCCTCCAAAAGTAGATTCTGGTGTAATTTCCTTGAAAAGAAAAGTAGATTTTTCACTTGATTGTAATGAGAAATTGCTCTTTAAAGTAGTTAAGATGAGTTTCCAACAAAGGCGAAAAACGATTCGAAATAGTTTAAAAACACTCGGACTCTCAAAAGATCTTACAGAAGATAGTATCTTTGACCTACGGCCTGAAAAACTTTCAGGAGCCGATTTTATTGCACTGACGAACAAAATTGAACATGGCCAACTTTCAACTTGACGATGATTTCTTAGCAGCAATAAAGGATCTTATCCAAAAAGAACAGGACAAGAAACTCAAAAAGCAGCTGCACGAATTACACTATGCGGATATCGCAGAAATTTCTGAGCAGTTAAGTCTAGAGGAGGCTATTTACCTCATTAAACTTCTCGACAGTGAAAAAACAGCTGAAGCTTTGGCTGAAGTTGATGAAGACTTTCGAGAAAAAATATTACGCCAACTTTCTGCGAAAGAAATTGCTGAAGAACTTGAGGAATTGGACACCGATGATGCTGCAGATATCATCGCAGAATTACCCCAGGAACGTCAAGAAAAAGTTCTTTCGCAAATAGAAGATACCGAACATTTAAAAGACATTCGTGAACTTTTAAAGTACGAAGAAGATACTGCTGGTGGATTAATGGCGAAAGAATTGGTAAAAGTACACGAAGACCTCAGTGTTTTAAAATGCGTTAACTCCATGCGCAAACAAGCTGAGGAAGTTACAAGAGTACATTCTATCTACGTTGTCAACGCCAAGAATCAATTGCTCGGAAGGCTCTCATTAAAAGACCTACTTACCGCAAATTCTAGGGCTATTGTAAAGGATATTTATATTCCAAAAGTAGACTTTGTCTATGTAGACACCGATGTGGAAGAAGTGGCCAGAATTATGTCGAAATACGACCTAGAAGCTATTCCAGTGGTGAATAACAAAAAGGAATTGTTAGGACGAATAACCATTGACGATGTTGTTGATGTGATTAAAGAGGAGGCCGATAAAGATTACCAGCTTGCTGCAGGTATTTCTAATGATGTTGAGGCCGATGACACCATTTTAGAATTAACACGCGCCCGACTTCCATGGTTATTTTTAGGCCTTTTAGGTGGGCTTGGTAGTGTTTTTATTCTCAAAGATTTTGAAACAATCATGAATCAACCTCAGCTGCGAAGTTTATTTTTTTACACCCCGCTAATTGCTGCTATGGCAGGAAATGTGGGCGTCCAATCTTCAGCAATTATTGTCCAAGGTTTGGCAAATGATGTCGTTAAAGGATCTCTCATTCAGCGTTTATTTAAGGAAGTTGGATTAAGCCTTATCAATGGTTTTTTCTTGGCGATCTTCCTTCTTCTGTTTGGATATTTAACTGGACAAGAATTAATTCTCAGTCTTACGGTTGCTACATCAATGATGGGTGTAATTGTTATGGCTGCCCTGATTGGTACCTTTGTTCCAATTGTTTTAGAAAAACGCGGAATTGATCCTGCAATCGCAACGGGCCCATTCATTACCACGGCAAATGATATTTTTGGAATTTTCCTTTTCTTTTTTATGGCGCAGCAAATCCTTGGTTTTTAATCCATGAAAATCCTTCATTTAGACGAAAATCACCCAATACTCATTCAACAATTAGAGGATGCTGGCTTTGAAAACACGCAAGCCTACACCACTTCAAAAATGGAGGTCGAAGCAATGCTACCAAACTACCAGGGAATTGTTGTTCGAAGCCGATTTCCCATCGATGCAGCATTTTTAACCAAAGGCCCACAGTTAAAATTCATTGCACGTGTAGGTGCTGGGGTTGAAAATATTGACCAAGAAGCAGCAAAAAAAATGAACATTCAACTCTTTGCCGCTCCTTTGGGGAACGCCAATGCAGTGGGAGAACATGCCCTAGGGATGCTTTTGGGTTTGATCAATAAGTTACGCCAGGCTCACCAATCAATACAGGCAGGAGAATGGATGCGTGAAGCCCACCGTGGAGAAGAGCTCGAAGGAAAAACAGTGGGCATTATTGGCTATGGAAATATGGGAAAAAGCTTTGCTAAAAAGCTCATTGGTTTTGATGTAAAAGAGGTTCTCTTTTATGATATTGAAACCAAAGAAGCGGATAGTATTGCCCGTCAAGTTTCTTTACAGGAACTCCAAGAAAAAGCAACTGTTTTGAGTATACATACTCCACAAACTGAACGAACTGACGGTATGCTAAACACTTCGTTTTTCAACCAAATGCACCATCCTTTTTGGCTAATCAATACCGCAAGAGGTAGTGCAGTAGTCACCTCGGCCTTGGTTAATGCGTTAAAAAGTGGAAAAGTGAAGGGCGCTGCCTTGGATGTATTGGAATATGAAAAAAGTTCCTTTGAAAATTTATATGAAACTTCACCTCCTGCAGATTTTAACTACCTCTTGGAAGCTGAAAATGTAATGCTCTCTCCTCATGTGGCTGGGTGGACCATTGAAAGTCATCGTAAATTGGCCTTAATTATTGTCAAACAAATTGAAGAATCCTTTGGCTCAAACTAGGCCTTAAGGACCACCTGTAAGGTTTTGTGTGTTCGCTGTTCCAGTAAAATCGTATCACCATAACTGCGCACCTTTTCTTTAGCTGCCTGATCAAAATGACGAACAGTAAACAGATTCACTTTTTCGGTTACCGTTACTTTAAATTTAGCTCGAAGCTCAACCAACAGCTCTTCTAAACGATTGTATTTGTTGTTCACAACAACCGAAAAACTAATGGCTGAATTTTGAATCAGCTCAACACGCATTTGATAGGTGGATAACAAGCCAAATATTTGAGAAATATTATCTTCAACGATAAAGGAAAAATCAAGGGAAGAAAGTTTTAGCAAAACCTGATCTTTTTTGATTATGTAACAAGGCACATAAGGCTCCAGTGTTTTTCCTTTAGAAACTGAAGTACCAGCTGCTTCAGGATTCAAAAAAGATCGAACATATAAAGGTATCTCTTTACGCTGTAGAGGCTGTAGTGTTTTAGGGTGAATAACCGAAGCACCATAGAAAGCCAATTCAATGGCCTCTCGATAGGAAATTTGATGAAGCAATACGGTGTCTTTAAACTCGCGGGGATCACCATTCAAAACCCCAGGAACATCTTTCCAAATGGTAACAGATTCAGCCCCTAAAGCATAGGCAAAAATAGCGGCAGAATAATCTGATCCTTCTCGGCCAAGGGTCGTTGTGAAATTATTTGAGTCGCTTCCAATAAAACCTTGTGAAATGATCAAGTTTGAGCCATTAAGCTGCGCTTTAATGTTTCTTTGGGTTTCCTCCCAATCCAAGTTTGCGTCGCGGTAATAACTGTCTGTTTTTATGCATTTTCTTGCATCTAACCACAGTGCAGGAAGGCCAATTGTTTTTAAATAATACGCGACAATTGTGGTAGAAATAAGCTCTCCAAAACTCACCGTTTGATCGTAGATAAATCTATAATTTGGCGACTTATTGTGCTCAAGAAAAAGGAATAATTCCTCGGTAAACGCTTTTATTTTGTCTACCAAAGGGGCCTTGTCTTTGCCCAATAATTCTTCAATGATTTCAAGATGAAAAGCTTCCAATTCCTGAATGGTTGTTTTTAGCTGTCCACGCTCATTTAAATAGGTGGCCACAATCGATTCAAGAGCGTTTGTTGTTTTCCCCATCGCAGACACTACAACCAAAACATCTTTGTAACCTTCTTTTTGTAGGATGGTGGCTACATTCTTTACACTAGCAGCATCTTTTACAGACGCACCTCCAAACTTAAATATTCTCATTCTCAGTTGCTAAATAACGGCCAATTGCCGCTTTATCCATTTGTACAGTTTGCCAGTCGGTTAAAACATTGGCACCGCTCTTTTTATAAAATTCTATAGCATGACTATTCCAATCCAATACTACCCATTCTATTCTTTCTACCTCTTGCTTTTTGCCTTCTGCAATAAAAGCAGTGTATAATGCTTTTCCAATACCCGTTCCGCGTTCAGACTGGGTAACGATTAAATCTTCCAAATGCAGTGTGGGGCCTTTCCAAGTAGAATAGCGGGGATAGAACAAGGCCATTCCTACAATAACTCCTTTCTTCTCCGCAACGATACAACTAAATTTTGGCTGTTCTCCAAAGGCATCACGTTCTAGGTCTTTAGCGCTAACAACAACTGCCTCAGGTTCCTTTTCAAAGGCAGCAAGTTCTTGAATTAGCCCCAGAACGGCTTCCATATCTTTTGGAGTGACAAAGCGTAGTTTTATTGATTTCATCTTTGCAAAAGTAGTATAGTTAAGTCGAATAATCCCGACTCCCCTCTTTTTTCACAATTTGGTGGTAAAGTGTGACATCCTATACCTACCACCAATTTTCAATTGCTCGTGCAAACTCAGTAGGATTTTCAGCATGGAGCCAATGTCCTGCATTCTCAATTCTAATAATTTTAGCCGCTGGGAAATGATGACGAATCAGTAACTCATCTTCATCTTCAATATAACTGGAATTTTCCCCTTTCAGGAAAAGAGTTTTTCCATGATAAACGAGCTCTTGTCCCATTGTCTCCCCTATTTGTTCGCTTGCGTTTTTTAAAACGTCGATGTTTAAACGAAGACCCAATTGGTTCGGACTAATTCGATAAATATTTTTAAGCAAAAACTGACGTGTTCCCATGTCCTTAACAAATTCAGCTAGGGCTTCATCTGCCTCTTTTCTACTTTTAATAATGGAAAAATCAAGAGAAGCCAGTCCATTTAAAATCATTTGATGATGCGATGGATAGGTCTTGGGTGCAATATCTGCAACAATCAATTGATCGACCATCTCTGGATAAAGACAGGCCAACAACATGGCAACCTTTCCTCCCATGGAATGACCTAACAGGCTTGCGCTTTTAATTCCATTTGCGGTGAGATAATGGTTAACATCTTCTGTCATAAGGCGATAGTTAAAGGAAGTACTCCAAAAACTTCGACCGTGGTTGCGCTGATCGATTAAATGCACACGCCAGCCTTGGGCTACCCATTGCTTAGCATGGGTTTTCCAATTATCGCCCATTCCTAAAAAACCATGAAGAATGATTAAATCACGTGATCCTTCACCCAGGGTTAACGCATATAATTGCTTCATTTTGATAAATAGGATAAGTAGCGCTGAACAACCGTTTCAAATCCTAAATACAAAGATTCACTCATGAGGGCATGACCTATGGACACCTCCAGCAAACCAGGGATTTCTCGTGCAAAAAAAGAAATGTTTTCTAAACTCAGGTCGTGCCCTGCATTGATTCCTAATCCTATGTTATTGGCTAAAATAGCTGCTTCACGATAGGGTGCTATGGCCTGTTCTTTGTCTTTAGGATAGAGGAGGGCATAAGCTTCAGTGTATAACTCTATTCGATCTGCACCAGTGGCTATGGCTCCTTCAATCATTTTAAGATCGGGATCTACAAAGATCGATGTGCGAATTCCCTCAGCTTTAAATGCAGCAATCACTTCTTTTAAAAAGGATGCATTAGCAATGGTGTCCCATCCTGCATTTGATGTAAGAGCATCAACGGCATCAGGAACTAGGGTGACCTGTGTTGGCTTTATGGCAAGGACCAAATCCATGAATTCTTTGATCGGATTGCCTTCAATATTATACTCTGTTGTCACCACAGATGGTAAAGCTTTGGCATCTGCATAACGAATATGCCGCTGATCTGGTCGCGGATGAACAGTTATACCCTCTGCACCAAAAACTTGTAAATCTGTTGCGACCTTCAATAAATTGGGGACATCACCTCCGCGTGAATTGCGTAAGGTAGCCACCTTGTTGATGTTGACACTTAATTTTGCCATGGATAATTTTTTGTAAAATTACAAACTTCATGTCCGCTACCCTACCATTTGCATTGAAAAATAAACTTCTTTACAGTTTGAAAAAGGGGCAACGAATATTTTGTATTTTTGTGTAAATTCTATCTGATGCAGATTGCTGTAATTTGTCCTTTTATCAATTCTACTGCTATTGGCTATGCCGAAGGAGTGATTGAACATTTAATGGGTTTGAATGTAAATGTAATCATTGACAAAAATCTATATGAAGGCCTTGGAGATACTGGCATAAAAGAACAGCTCACTGTTTTCGAAACTTTAAGCTCAACTACCTCTTTTTTAATTTGTATTGGAGGCGATGGCTCAATGCTTCAAGCTGTTATTACTGTTCGAGATAGTAATGTTCCCATTTTAGGAATCAATACAGGGCGTCTAGGTTTTTTAACCAGTTTGCAAAAAGAATCCTTAAACAAAGGGCTCCAGCTCTTGTGGGAAAAGAAATTCACATTGATTAACCGCAGTCTTCTGGAGGTCAAAATTGACGAACAACAATCACTTTTAAATGATTTCCCTTATGCCTTAAATGAAATCAGTGTAAGTAGAAAAGACACAGCCTCCTTAATTAGTATTCAAGCAGAGATTGAAGGTCATCCCTTGACTACCTATTGGGCCGATGGTCTAATTGTGGCAACGCCTACAGGCTCGACGGGCTATAATTTGAGCAGCGGTGGCCCCATTGTTTTACCTGAAACTCCCAGTTTTGTTGTGACTCCCATTGCACCGCACAATCTCAATATTCGTCCACTTGTTTTACCCGACCACTCTAGCATTAAACTAGAAGTTTCTGGTCGAGAAGAGCAACACTTGTTGTCGCTAGATTCTCGTTTGGTAACCTTGGCGCACAATACTCCCATTTATATTAAAAAAGCAGCTTTTAGCATTGCAACTGTACAATTTAACGATACTGCTTTTTATAATGTTTTACGCGAAAAACTTTATTGGGGAATAGACAAGCGAAATTAAACAATAAATCACCTTAAAAACAGTTAAGAATAATAGTGCACCTAGGCAACTTTTGCTCTGTCACTATTTTGTACCCTAAACTGAATGAAACGCATTTCCTTATTTATTTTTTGTCTGTCGATCTTTTGGACTTCAAAAGCTCAAATACATGAGCTTGGACTGTTTTTAGGAGGAAGTAATACCATTGGAGATGTTGGATCAACTCTACCTATTTTTGCAAACTCTCCTGCCTATGGCCTGGTCTATAAGTGGAACATTACAACCCGCTATGCAATTCGAGCAAGTTTTATTTCTAGCACTCTCAAAAGCTATGATTTCTATGCACAAGACCTGAGTCGATTTAATCGATTTTTTACAATTGACAATGAGGTTTTGGAGTTTTCTGCAGGAATGGAAGTGAACTTTTTTGAATTTAATTTGCATGATGATGACAAAGAATTCACTCCATATTTGTTCACCGGGGTAAATTATTTTCAACACCAACTATTTACTATTCGAGAAAATATCGCCGATCCCGTTGTTGAAAAATATGACAGTGAGCTCCAATTTTCTATTCCTGTTGTAGTGGGAATCAAGGCGAGCATCTCTCCCCTATTTATCATTAGTTTAGAAACAGGGATTCGTTATACCTTTACAGACAACATTGACGGCAGTAATCCTATTGGCCAATTTGAAAATAATCCCACGCTAAAACACGGGAGTTTATACAATAAAGACTGGTATGTTTTTACTGGATTCACATTTAGTTATACCTTTGGTCAAATTCCTTGCTATTGTAAAGAAAAATAAAGATGATTGAAACAAACAATTTGCCAAAACACGTTGCCATTATTATGGATGGAAATGGCCGCTGGGCGAAAGCCAAGGGAAAGAATCGTGTGTTTGGTCATCGAAGTGGAACTCAGGCTGTCAAAAAAATTGTTGAAAAATCAGCTGAAATGGGTATAGATTACCTAACCCTTTATGCTTTTTCAACAGAAAATTGGGATCGACCAAAAACCGAGGTAAGTAGCCTTATGGATCTTCTGATCAAAGCACTACGCCGTGAACTCGACAAAATGCTTTCCAATAACATTCAATTGAGAAGTATTGGAGACATTAGCCAACTTCCTGCTGAAGTTGAAAAAGAATTGAAAGACACCATTGAGAAGACGAGTAAAAACTCAGGAATGGTTTTAACACTCGCACTAAATTATGGTGCCAGACAAGAGCTTACACAAGCAATACAAGAAATTAGCCGCAAAGTTAAAAATAACATAATTTCCCCCGAAAATGTTGATGAAACCATTATAAATGAGCATCTTTACACGCGAAATTTACCAGGTGTAGATCTTTTAATTCGAACCAGTGGTGAACAACGAATAAGTAACTTTTTACTGTGGCAAATTGCATATGCAGAATTATATTTTTCAACGGTTTTATGGCCAGATTTTAATGAAGAACATTTTAGGACTGCAATTGACAGCTACAAAAAACGAGAACGTAGATTTGGAAAAACAAGTGAACAACTCACCAACTAATTCTTTTTTGAACCTATTTATAGCGGTGTGCTTTTTTGTTGGCCTGTTGCTTAATTCTGTTTCAATTCAAGCCCAAGAAGTCAAATTTACTCCTGGAAAACTTTATACAATTGATTCAATCCAAGTAAAAGGATTAAAGAGCTTTAATGAAAAAACTGTTGTTTCCTACAGTGGTCTTCGACGTGGGCAGCGCGTTCGTTTGCCTGGAGACAAAATTAGCTCTATCATCAATAAACTATGGAATTTAGATCTTTTTTCTGACATCAATTTCTATGCGACCAATGTAACCGAAAACAGCATAACGCTACAAATTGAAATTGAAGAGCTCCCCACGCTAAATGAAGTAAAAATCAATGGACTCAAGAAAAGCAAAGTCCCAACAGTAATAAAAGAGACTGAACTCGAAAAAGGGAAAAAACTGTCTGAAAGCTTTTTGACTAACACCAAAAACTATCTAGTTAACAAGTACAAGAAAGAAGGATTTCTCAATACCAAAGTTACTCTGAGAACAATCCCAGATTCTACCCAAATCAATGTACTCAATATGTTGGTTAATATTGATCGTGGAGAACGGGTCAAAATTAGTTCAATTGATTTTGAAGGCAACGAGCAATTCAAGGATTGGACACTTGCTAAACAACTGAAAAACACCAAGAAAAAAGCCTTTTATCGATTTTGGAAGAAATCAAAATATATTCCTGATGACTTTGAGGAAGACAAACTAAATTTGATTAGTTTTTTCAAAGAAAAGGGGTACAGGGATGCACGAATTCTGAGTGATAGCTTGATTGTAAACAATGATAATACCCTTTCGTTACAATTCGATTTAGAGGAAGGTCAACGTTATTATTTTGGAGATATTAAATTCATTGGAAACGGAGCCTATAGCGATCGACAACTGGATATCGTTCTTGGAATCAAAAAAGGAGATCCCTACAATGGTGTATTACTCAAAAAACGTATCGCCGACGATACAAAACCAGATGGAAATGACATCACAAATTTGTACCAAAACAATGGATATTTATTTTCCAATATCAACGCAGTTGAAGTAAGTGCTGAAAAGGATACCATCGATTTTGAAATACGCATAACAGAAGGGAAAATAGCTACCTTCAACAAGATTAGTGTTGTTGGAAATGAAAAAACCAATGACCATGTGATTTTTAGAGAACTGCGAACAAAACCAGGAGAATTGTACAGTAAAGACAAAGTCGTAAGAACTGTACGAGAATTAGGTCAATTAGGCTTTTTTGATGCAGAGCAAATTTCACCCGACTTTAAAAATGTTGATCCTAACGCTGGAACAGTAGATATAGAGTTTGGTTTGCAAGAATCTGGTGGAAGTCAAATTGAACTGCAAGGTGGATATGGCGGAGGAGGTTTTATTGGAACACTGGGTCTATCCTTCAACAACTTTTCGATGCGAAACATTTGGGACAAGGAATCCTACAAACCAGTTCCCTCTGGAGATGGGCAAAAACTGAGCCTGCGTTTACAAGCAAGTCAATTTTTCAATACCTATAGTTTTACATTTTCTGAACCATGGTTAGGAGGAAGACAGCCAGTACAATTTTCCACTTCCTTATCCCGAACCAATCAATTTCGCTATGACTTTCTAACGGGTAGAGCCGACAAATCTCAGTCGTTTGAAATCAGTAGTATCACATTTGGACTAGCGAAAAGACTTCGCGTTCCTGATGATTATTTTACCTTGTCGCAAGCCTTTACATTTCAATATTACAACCTTAAAAATTATTTCACTGGATTGTTTACCTTCGGGAATGGGGTGTCTAACAACCTTTCGTATACCGTTGCACTTTCTAGAAATAATACCTACACCAATCCCATTTTTCCTACTGGTGGATCGAGTTTTGTTGTCAGTGCAAAATTAACTCCACCCTATTCACTTTTCAACGATGTTGATTACAAAAACTTAGGAAACTTACCCGAATATCAAACTGCTGGTGCAGACGGCGTTTTGGTTGCAGATCAAAGTAAAATAGACCAAGAAAGATTCCGCTTTCTGGAATACTATAAACTGAAATTTAGTGGGACATGGTATACACGTTTGTTTGATAAATTGATTTTAAAAACACAAACAGACTTCGGACTCATTGGCGCTTACAATGATGAGCGAGGAGATATCCCTTTTGAACGCTTTTATTTAGGGGGAGATGGAATGGCAAACAATTTTGCTTTAGACGGTAGAGAAGTCATTGCCCTTAGAGGATATCCAAACCAATCCTTATCAAGTAGAGATGGTTCAACGGTTTACAATAAGTTTTCCCTAGAATTGCGATACCCAATCACATTAAAACCCAGTGCTTCAATTTATGCATTGAGTTTTCTCGAATCTGGACAAGGATTTGATGGCATTAAAAACTTTAACCCTTTCAATGCTAAACGCTCTGCTGGAGCGGGTGTTCGCATCTTTATGCCTGCATTTGGCCTTTTGGGCATAGATTTTGGATATGGATTTGATAATACAAATTCTGCCCTTAACACGCCCAATGGTTGGGAGACACACTTTATTATTGGGCAACAATTTTAGTATATTTGCATAAACCCTTAATTATGAATGCATTTCGTCCCTTACTTATGCTTTTCCTCTGCAGCTCACTCATGAGCTTTGCACAAAGAGGTGTTCGTTTAGCCTACATTGACATGGATGAAATCCTTGAAAATGTTGACGAATATTCAACAGCCAGCCTTTTATTAGAAAAAAATGTGGCCACCTGGAAAGAAGACATTGCGATCAAAAAGATGGAATTAAAAGGAAGAGAAGAACAGTTGCAAGCAGAAAAGGTTCTCCTCACTCCAGAACTTATAGAAGATCGTCAAAACGAATTATCCCTTTTCAGAAGCGAAATTGTTGCGCTACAAACAAAATATTTTGGGTCCCAAGGAAGCTATATCCAACAAAAGAATAAATTACTCAAGCCTATTCAAGATCAAGTGCTCAACATTGTTCGTCAAATTGCGCAAGAACGCAAATATGATTTTGTCTTTGATCGTTCATCTGACTTGGTTATGCTATATTCCGCAAAAAATTACGATATTAGTGCCTTGGTTTTACAACGCCTCAATGCGGAAGAGCGAATTAAAACTAGAAAAAAAGAAATTGAAGAGCGTAAAGCTAAAATTGAACAACGACTAAAAAACTAACCTATTTAATTATTCTTAAAATGAAACATCTAAAAACTCTTTTTATTGCAATCCTAATGGCTGCTCCTATGACTTTTGCTTCTGCACAGTCTAAAGTTGCTCACATTGACACACAAAAACTAATTAGTGAGATGCCTGAGGTAATCGCGGCTCAAAAACAACTAGAGCAATTGGAAAAAACCTATACTTCTGAAATTGAAAACACTTACAAAGAATTTCAAACAAAAGCACAGACTTATTCTGCAGACGCTGCTAACCAAACGGATGTAACCAACCAAGCGCGTCAAAAGGAATTAGAGACTATGCAACAAAACATTAATCAATACCGCGAAACGGCCGCGCAAGATTTACAAAAAAAGCAAGTAGAAATGATGCGTCCTTTGTATGACAAAGCAAAGGTTGCGATTGAAAAAATTGCTTCAGCACAAGGTTTTGACTATGTACTCGACTCCTCTGCAGGTGGTAGCGTTATCATGGCTAAAGGAAAAGATTTAATGGCTGACGTAAAAGCTGACCTAGGTTTTTAATCAAACCTTATTCTAAATAACTTTAGGCTGTCTGAAAAAGGGTAAAAACTGTCATTCTGAATTTATTTCAGAATCTCAAATGACTGTTTTTCAATATATTTTAGCATCTGAAACGAGTTCAGATTGACAAAAATATGATTTTTCAGACAGCCTATTTTTTATTTTAAGATGAAACAGCCCATTGGATTTTTTGACTCAGGTGTTGGGGGACTAAGTTTACTTCCTGCTGTTTCGGCTATTTTACCCCACGAAGACATCTACTATCTCGCTGATGAGGCTTTTTCACCCTATGGAGATAAAACGCACAAAGAAATCCTTGAACGAGCAAGAATTATTACCCGTAAGCTGCTCGCTTTTGAGTGTAAATTAATTGTACTGGCTTGTAATACCGCAACCACACAGGTCATCAATCAACTCCGAAAGGAATTCTCTGTTCCCTTTGTCGGAATTGAACCAGCAATTAAACCAGCTGCCTTGACTACTCAAACGGGTGTAGTAGGTGTATTAGCGACCAAAGGAACACTTAATAGCCAGCTATTTCACAAAAGTTGCCTAGAACACGGATCGAAAATTCAGCTCATTGAACAAATTGGTACGGGTTTAGTCAGATGTGTTGAGTCAAACAAAATCAATGACCCTGCAACCTTTACACTTTTGAAAAGCTACTTGAACCCAATGATCGATCAAGATATGGATACCTTGGTACTGGGCTGCACACACTATCCTTTTTTACTCCCCGTAATCAAGAAGATAATTCCTTCGCATGTTCAAATCATTGACAATAGTAAAGCCGTTGCAAAACAAATAAAAAGACGACTAGTGGAACAAGATCTCTGCGAATCGTCCACTTCGTCCTCAACACATAGTTATTTCAGTTCGGCTACTAAATCTAACCTTGGTAGATTTGTTAATCAACCCATTAACTATCTTCCTCTTTAAACCAAGCTGCGTACATTAAATAGTTATTTGCAATTCGCTCTATTTCTCCTTTTTGCAGATTGGGATCTACCATTTTAATTTTTCGTGCAGGAATTCCAGCATAAATGTGACCGGCTTCAACAAGGGTATTTTGTGTAACTACACTTCCTGCAGCAATAATACTATTGGAATGCACCACACAGTTATCCATGATAATACTCCCCATGCCAATCAACACATTATCGTGCAAGGTACAGCCATGGACAATGGCGTTGTGACCAATGGAAACATTGTTCCCAATCGTGGTTGCCGCTTTTTGGTAGGTCGCATGAATCACTGCGCCGTCTTGAATGTTGACACGATTCCCAATTCTGATTGCATGTACATCGCCTCGAACAACTGCTTGGTACCAAACCGAACACTGGTCTCCCATTTGAACATCACCAATTATGGTTGCATTTTCAGCAAAAAAACAATCGTCTCCCCATTTGGGAGTTAACCCACGTACAGATTTAACTAACATAAACTTGAATTTAAGGTAAGGTAAAAAATGATTCTTATTTAGCCATTCATAGGAGTTGAGTTTTATGTAATTTTGTAAAAAAAAAAGAATGAGTCATTTTCTAGTCACCCCGTCTATCAAAGAAGATAATAAATACGCTTTTTTCGCCCTCAATGTTTCATTGGGAATCGCAAAAGAAACCCGATATAATTCTGTAGAAGAAGCCAAAGATGCCCCTTTGGTACAGCAAATGTTTTACCTCCCTTTTGTGAAGTCTGTCATCCTATCAGACAGCGGTTTAAGCATCGAGCGCTTTGATATTTTAGCCTGGAGTGATGTCATTAATGAGGTTGCACTTGAAATTCAAAATTACTTAAATAATGGTGGCCAGATAACGGCCCAGAGCGAAGTGAAAAAAGTTCCCGTTACCGTTTATGCTGAAAGTACTCCAAATCCCAGCGTTATGAAATTTGTTGCCAACAAGATGTTGGTTGACACCATTTATGAATTCAAAAGCATAGACGAAACCAACAATGCACCATTGGCCAAAAGTTTGTTTAGTTTCCCTTTTGTCAAAGAAATTTTCATAGATACCAATTATATTTCCATCAACAAAAATGAAGGCATTGAATGGGAGGAAGTCGTCATGGAAATCCGCGAATTTGTCCGTGCCTATATTGAAGATGGGAAGACCATTATCACTGCCAACCAAGAAGAAGCCAACGGCTTTGCGGCAAGTGCTACACCGCTTGAAGACTTAGATGAAACATCTCAAGAGATTGTGAAAATTATTGAAGAATACATCAAACCGGCGGTCGCCTCTGATGGAGGTAATATCCTTTTTGATGCCTATAATGCCGAAGACAAATCCGTTCAGGTTGTTTTACAAGGGGCGTGCAGCGGCTGCCCCTCCTCTACCATTACCTTAAAAAATGGAATTGAAAATATGTTGAAAGAAATGCTCCCAGGAAAAGTAGCGAGCGTTAGTGCATTGAATGGCTAATTCTAGCAACACCCCTTTCAATGCGCTTGCAAAAGAACAAAGTGCTTATTTGCGACAGCACGCATCAAATCCTGTACATTGGGTTCCGTGGGCAGAAGATCATTTTACTTCCGCCAAAGAAAACAACCGCTTAATCATTATTAGCATTGGCTATGCCGCCTGCCACTGGTGCCATGTTATGGAACATGAATCTTTTGAAGATGAGGCAGTGGCTCGTTTAATGAACAATCACTTTATCAGCATCAAAGTAGATCGTGAAGAACGACCCGATGTCGATCATGTTTATATGCAGGCACTTCAACTCTTAACTGGACAAGGAGGTTGGCCCTTAAATATTATTGCACTACCAGATGGTCGGCCCATATGGGGAGGTACTTATTTTCCAAAAGACCAATGGATGCATTACTTACAACAAATCATTCAGTTGCAAAGTGAAAATCCGAAGAAACTATTGGCCTATGCTACCCAATTAAACGAAGGAATGCAGCAACTTGAACTGGAAAAATACAATGATGAACGAACGATAACTTCTGAGGACTTAGCAAAAGCTGTAAACAATATTTATCAAAAGTTAGATGTGGAAAATGGTGGGATGTTAGGTTCACCTAAATTTATGATGCCAACACTTTTGGAACTCTATAACGCATCGCCACTTTTAAACCATCATCTAGACTTGAGTTTAAGAAAAATGGCCTTAGGAGGCTTGTTTGATG
>CAJQKN010000026.1 GCA_905478905.1 uncultured Flavobacteriaceae bacterium
TCAAAATCTTACCCAGACGCACAACAACCCGTTTTAAAAAACATTTACCTCAGTTTTTTTTATGGAGCTAAAATTGGGATTTTAGGTCTCAATGGTTCAGGAAAATCAACTCTTTTAAAAATCATCGCTGGGCAAGAGAAAAACTTTCAAGGTGATGTCGTTTTTTCTCAAGATTATAGTGTTGGATATCTGGAGCAGGAACCTCAAATGGACGAAGACAAGACTGTCTTAGAAATTGTCAAGGAAGGTGTTGCTAAAACAGTGGCTGTTTTGGACGAATACAATAGTATTAACGACCAGTTTGCCTTGCCAGAAGTCTATGAAAATGCTGATAAAATGCAGCAATTAATGGACCGTCAAGCACAGTTACAAGATGAAATTGACGCAGCCAATGCATGGGAACTTGATACCCAATTAGAAATTGCCATGGATGCGTTGCGTACGCCACCAAGTGATCAAAAAATAAGTGTCCTTTCTGGAGGTGAACGTCGCCGTGTAGCCCTTTGTCGATTGCTTTTACAACAACCCGACGTATTGCTTCTGGATGAACCAACCAACCACTTGGATGCAGAATCTGTCCATTGGTTAGAACATCATTTAGCCCAATACAAAGGCACTGTAATTGCTGTAACACACGATCGTTATTTTCTCGATAATGTAGCCGGATGGATACTGGAATTGGATCGAGGAGAAGGGATTCCTTGGAAAGGAAATTATTCGTCTTGGTTGGATCAAAAGTCTAAACGCTTGGCACAAGAACAAAAGCAGGCTTCCAAACGTCAAAAAACCCTAGAGCGTGAGTTAGAGTGGGTGAGAATGGCACCCAAAGGTCGCCAGAGTAAACAGAAAGCCCGCTTATCGAATTACGATAAACTGATGAGTCAAGACCAATCCCAGGTCCAAGATAAGTTGGAAATTTTTATCCCGAATGGCCCACGTTTGGGAACTAATGTAATTGAAGCCCAAGGAGTTGCAAAAGCATTTGGCGATAAATTGCTTTATGACGACTTGAATTTTGTTTTACCTCAAGCAGGAATTGTAGGGGTCATTGGTCCCAATGGGGCAGGAAAATCAACGATTTTTAAAATGATCATGGATCAAGAAAATCCAGACAGTGGAATTTTTGCTGTTGGTGAAACAGTTAAATTGGCCTATGTCGATCAAACACATTCCAATATTGATCCAAATAAAAGTATTTGGCAGAACTTTTCTGATGAGCAAGAACTCATTATGTTAGGAGGAAAGCAGGTCAATTCTCGCGCATTTCTGAGCCGTTTTAATTTTAGTGGAAGTGAGCAAAATAAAAAAGTGAGCTCTTTGTCGGGAGGACAGCGCAATCGCCTGCATTTGGCCATGACACTAAAAGAAGAAGGAAATGTTCTCTTATTGGATGAGCCAACAAACGATCTTGACATTAATACTTTGCGCGCGCTAGAAGAAGGTTTAGAAAACTTTGCGGGCTGTGCTGTGGTGATTTCACACGACCGCTGGTTCTTGGATCGGGTCTGCACACATATACTAGCTTTTGAAGGAAATTCGCAAGTATATTTCTTTGAAGGATCCTATTCTGATTACGAAGAAAACAAGAAGAAAAGATTGGGAGGAGATCTCATTCCCAAGCGAATACAATACAAAAAATTGACTCGAACTTAACGCATAATTTTCCACTATGTCCATTCCTGAATTTCTTACGCAAACCTATTTTGACAATACTGTGCAACAATTTCTGTTGTTTGGTTTATTTCTTTTGTTAGGACTTTTATTTAAAAGTCTAATTGGCGGTTATCTAGGGGGTATTCTTTATCGCCTGCTGGGGAAAAGCGCCAATGAAATTGGACGCCCTACTTTTGATGAACGCTTACGAAAGCCGTTAAATAATCTTGTTTTTTTTGGTGCAGTTTTTTTGGCAGCCCAGCAACTCAATTTTCCAGAGAATTGGAATATTGCTTCTGAAGATGAATTTGGCCTGCGAATGATTTTAAACAAAGGCTTTTCCCTAGCCTATGCCTATATAATGTTTTGGACCTTACTTCGTTTCATCGACATTATTGGTGTAATAATGATCAAAAGAGCAGCTGCAACCGAGAACAAAATGGATGATCAGATTGTTCCTTTTGCCATAGAAATTGGGAAAGTTTTGGTGATCATACTCGGATCTTTAACTGTTATGAGCAGTGTTTTTGACGTCAATATAGCTGCCTTAGCAACTGGCTTGGGAATAGGGGGAATCGCCATTGCAATGGCCTCTAAAGAAAGCCTAGAAAACCTATTGGGGTCCTTTACCATTTTCTTGGACAAACCTTTTACCTATGGCGATATTGTTACAGTTAATGGATACACGGGAACGGTTGAAAAAGTGGGTTTCCGAAGCACACGTATCCGTACATTTGACAAGAGCATTGTTACAGTTCCCAATAAAAACATGGTAAATGCTGAGTTGGATAACTTGGGTGTTCGTCCAATACGACGAGTCAAATTTAACATTGGCCTGACCTATAGCACTTCAATAGATCAAATGAAAACAATTGTTTCTCAATTGGAAGAAATGATCAATGCTCATCCAAAAACCACGAATGGTGACGCGCGGGTGCGTTTTCAAGAATTTGGAGGAAGTTCACTCGATGTGCTTATTCTTTATTATGTTGATAGTCCAAACTGGGATTTACTCATCGACACTCGTCAAGAAATTAATTTTAGTATCATAGAGATCATTCGTGCGAATGATTGTGATTTTGCTTTCCCAACAAGTTCTGTTTATATAGAAAAATAGGAAGACGCAGTTTTT
This sequence comes from uncultured Flavobacteriaceae bacterium, assembly GCA_905478905.1. Lineage (GTDB taxonomy): Bacteria > Bacteroidota > Bacteroidia > Flavobacteriales > Flavobacteriaceae > Arcticimaribacter. Next base: position 2,786 of record CAJQKN010000026.1, read on the forward strand.
TCCTACATTTATGTAATGGAAAAAAGCAAGCAGCGGGTCTGTGTCATTGGTGCAGGGCCATCGGGTATTGCAGCAATTAAGAATATACGCGATAAAGGTATTGAGGTACAAGCATTTGATTTTAATCATGATGTAGGGGGTAATTGGATTTATTCTGAGAGCGCGAGTCATTCGAGTGTTTTTGAAACCACGCATATCATTAGCTCAAAATCCCTCTCCCAATATGAAGATTTTCCTTTTCCTGAAGGCGTTGCCGATTATCCATCGCATACTGAGTTAAGAACCTATTTTCAAGCCTATGCCAAGCATTTTAACTTATATCCCTTCATACAATTCAATACACTTGTAAAACATTGCGCGCGTTTGGATGAAAATCTTTGGGAGGTAACCATTGAAAAGAATGGGGAAGAAGCAAAAGAAATTTTCACTGATCTAGTTGTGTGTAATGGGCATCATTGGCAACCCAAATACCCAGACTATCCAGGTACATTTACGGGGGAATTTTTGCACTCTCACATGTATAAAAAGGCTGCACCCTTTGCGGCTAAAAAAGTATTGGTCATAGGCGGAGGGAATTCTGCTTGCGATGTGGCGGTAGAGACCAGTCGAATAAGTGAGAAAACAGCGATTAGTTGGCGTAGGGGATATCGTATCCTTCCCAAGTTTTTAATGGGAAAACCTTCTGATGTTTTTGCGTCCTCCATGATATTTTTACCCATTTCCATTCGTAATTTTCTTGCAGGAATTTTGGTTAGACTCGCCACAGGTCCAAATGAAATGTATGGGCTGCCCAAAGTAAAACACAAATTCGGTGCAACGCATCCCACCGTTAATAGTGAATTACTTTATAAAATTAGACATGGGAAGGTAAAGCCTAAGGGAGATATAGAGCGATTTGAAGGAAAAACTGTTCATTTTAAAGATGGCTCCAGTGAGTTGTTCGATGTTGTTATTGCTTGTACAGGCTATGTTCTAGCGCATCCTTTTTTTGCTAAAGACTTTTTAAATTACAGTGAAGGACCCGTGCCACTCTACCTTAAAATGTTTCATCCAACCTATGCGAATTTATTTTTTGTGGGAATGTTTCAACCGCTTGGATGTATTTGGCCCGGTGCTGAACAGCAAAGCAAACTTGCTGCATTAGCCTTAAGTGGTGAATGGCAAAGGCCCTCAAACATTAAATACCTGTGTGAACGTGAAGTTACCCACCCCCACATGAATCAAATTGTCACCTCTCGCCACACAATTACAGTTGATTTCCACAAATTTATACGCGACCTAAAACGTCAGATTAAGTCAGCTCGTTTTATTAAAAAAGTTTCCTAATGATAAAGAACAAAAAACTAAGAATCCTTATATATTTTTTCGTCGCCCTTTATGTTTTGGGTAAGTTAAACGTAACTGCTGATAAAAGCATGTCTGAATTAGCCCCAATCTATGCCCAAGCTCCATCAAAATTTATGGAAATTGAAGGCATTAATATCCATTATCGCGATGAGGGTGAAGGCGATGTACTTGTATTGGTTCACGGGACAGGGTCCTCATTGCACACTTGGGACGATTGGACAAAAGATTTGATCAAAACCCATCGAGTTATTCGTTTGGATTTACCTGCCTACGGCTTAACAGGAGCTGACCCTAAGAAAAGGTATTCTTCAATGGATTACGTAAATCTTTTGGATACTTTTTTAATTCAACTTGGGGTTAATGATTTTTATTTAGGTGGGAATTCATTGGGTGGATTGATTTCCTGGTTGTACACATCCTACCATGATGAAAAGGTTAAAAAATTGATTTTATTGGATCCCAGTGGTTTTCCGTTTAGGTCTACACCCTTTGTCATTCAGTTTGCCAAAACCCCAGTTTTAAATCAACTTTTGCGGTATTTTACTCCAAAGAGTTTTATTGAAAAAAACTTAAAAGAAGTTTATTATGACGATTCTTTAATTCGTCAAGAAACCATCGATCGATACCACAACCTAACCTTGTTTGAAGGCAATAGGCAAGCCTTTATTGATAGAGCATACATAGAGCGGGAGGATTATACCGATCGTCTTGAAATCATTCAAACTGAAACACTTGTTCTTTGGGGTGAAAATGATGCTTGGATTCCTGTAGACGATGCAGCTAAGTTTCAGTCTGCACTAAGTAATTCAACAGTAAAAATAATGCCAAAAACTGGCCATGTTCCCATGGAAGAGCGACCAGAAGAAAGTCTCTCAATTGTAATGGACTTTATCCTCAATTAAGGTTCAATTCCATTTTGATGTCACAACGAGAATAATGCACGTCTTGCTCAACATCAACTTCAATAAAGCCATATTTTCTGTAAATGTGAATGGAGTTTTCTAGACGCCTACTGGAATAGAGTATGATTTTTGACCAGTGATGTTGATCTGCGAATTGAATTGCAAATTGCATCATGGTATTTCCATAGCCTTTTCCTCGATGAGTAGGGGCAATGGCCATCTTACTGAATTCATAGGTTTTATCTTCCTTTTTAATGAAAGCAAAGGTGCCAATGATCTCTTTTTCTAGTTCCGCCATGAAAATATATCCTCCTTTATCTAAAATTTCAGACTGAGGATTGCTCAACACAAGTTCATCAATGGCTTCAACAACAAAGAATTTGTTCAGCCATTCAATATTCAATGCTTTAAATGCAGAGGCATCTTCTCGCGTATATTTTCGAAAGCTCACCTTAGTCATTTCCTGTCATGTCCTCTGGGCGAACCCAGGCATCAAATTCCTCGGCAGTGAGGTAGTTCAAGCTCAGTGCAGCTTCCTTTAATGTTGTTCCTTCCTCATGTGCTTTGTTGGCAATTTCAGCCGCTTTGTAATAACCAATTTTTGTATTTAATGCGGTAACCAGCATCAATGAATTATTAACCAATTCATCAATTCTATTTTGATTGGGCTCAATACCCATTACACAGTTTAGGGTAAAGCTAACGCAGGCATCACCAATTAGGCGGGCAGACTGGAGTATATTGGCTGCCATCATGGGCTTAAAGACATTGAGTTCGTAATGTCCTTGGGTACCACCAACACTAATAGCGACATCGTTCCCCATTACTTGTGCACAGACCATTGTCAGGGCTTCACATTGTGTAGGGTTTACTTTTCCTGGCATAATGGAGCTTCCAGGTTCGTTTGCAGGAATAATGATTTCCCCAATTCCAGATCGAGGACCAGAGGCCATTAAACGAATATCATTGGCGATTTTATTTAACGAAACAGCCAATTGTTTAAGTGCTCCATGGGTTTCTACAATCGCATCGTGTGCTGCTAGTGCTTCAAATTTATTGTGTGCAGTAATGAAGGGTAAACCGGTGAACTCTGCAATATATTCTGCAACACGTTTGCTGTAGCCTTTAGGGGTGTTTATACC
>CAJQKN010000027.1 GCA_905478905.1 uncultured Flavobacteriaceae bacterium
AGGGGAACGAGCACAGACAAGTGGCGGCCGCTGCAGTATATAGCCAAATTGTTACTGATTTGATTGAAGCAGAAGCAGGTCTTCCTTCCAAAGCTACGGCAACAAATGGAAGAGCAACAAAAGGAGCAGCTGCTACTTTATTGGCTAAAGTTTATTTAGCCAATGGAGAAGCATCAAATGCAGAGACAGCTTTACGTCGTGTTTTAACATACGGATATACGTTAGTAAATGATTATAGTCTTCTGTGGGGAGTTGAAAATGAATACAATAGCGAGTCTATTTTTGAGGTTGATTTTCAAGGCGGTTTGAGTAATCAAGGGAATCAATTTACGAACCAATTTCACGGTATCCTGTCTCAGGCTGTTACTTCAGGTCAACGGAATATACCCGAGCAAGATCTAATCGACGCCTATGAAGCTGGAGACTTACGTTTTGCCGCATCTATTGATGGGGTGGTTGACGGTGTAAGTACTGGTTATACAATCAAGTTTGGAACAACTAACCCTTATAATGATGATGACGCTCCAAATAATTGGCCAGTATTTAGATATGCAGATGTTTTATTAATGCTTGCAGAAGCCATTGGAGAAAGTGATGAGGCCTATGGATACATAAACCAAGTGAGAAATAGAGCAGGCTTGGCTCCTATAGATGCAACTACTCCAGGAACTTTTGTGGATAAGCTTCTTCATGAAAGAAGAGTTGAGATGGCCTTTGAAAACCACAGATGGCCAGATTTACTTCGAATGAATAAAGCAGAATCTGTGATGGCTGCCCAAGGTAAAAACATCAAAGGTAGATTGTTATATGCAATTCCTCAGAGAGAATTAGACTTAAATTCTAATTTCTCCCAAAATTCAGGATATTAATTCCTAAACTTATTAAGGCATCATTTTTAAATGATGCCTTTTTTTAATTAATACTTATATAATAAATGATGAAAAATATAGCACTAGTACTGTTCACCCTTGTTACTTTTTCAATGGTCAATGCACAAGAGAGAAAATTAAATATTATTGCCATAGGGGCGCATCCAGATGATTGCGACAGTAAATTTGGAGGTACTGCAGCATTGTTTGCAAAAATGGGGCATAACGTAAAGTTTTTAGCTTTGACCAGTGGAGATGCTGGTCACCAGTCTGAAGGGGGAGGAGCATTGGGCAATAGACGTCGTGAAGAAGCTAAAAATGCGGGCAAAGCATTAGGAATTGCAGCCTACCAAACGCTTGATAATCACGATGGTGAATTGTTACCTTCTCTAGCTGTAAGACACCAAGTTATACGTGCAATTCGAGAATGGGATGCTGATATCGTTTTGGGTCTTCGCCCAAATGATTACCATCCGGATCACAGAAATGCTGGAAAGGTAGTTGTCGATGCATCCTACATGGTAATTGTTCCAAATGTCTGCCCCGACACACCACCTTTATCAAAAAATCCACTTTTCCTTTACATGCAAGATCGCTTTGAAAAACCCTATCCACACCAAGCAGATGTTGTTGTTGCAATTGATGAAACGATTGAATTAAAAATAGATGGACTACATGCACATACATCGCAAATGTACGAATGGCTTCCTTGGACCAATGGGGGAGATGCCAGTGTAGCGAAAATTCCTACTTCACCAAAAGAAAGACGGGCTTGGTTGGCAGAACGAACCAAAAATAGATCAGGGTCGATTTCTCCAGAAAAGCTAGCAACCCTCGTTAAATGGTACGGAAAAGATGCGGCTAAAAAAGTGAAATATGTTGAATCTTTTGAAGTGGCTGAATATGGAATGCAACCCTCTGATGAGGAGTTGCGTGCATTTTTCCCAATGTTGAAAAAATAATTTTTCCCCAATGAAAAAAAGCACCATACTTGTAGGTTTAATTTTGATTATCTTTTTTGTCATTTCTTTTTTGACAAATATTATAGGACCACTCGTCCCAGATATCATCCAAAGTTTTGGTCTAAGCCTAACAATGGCTGCATTCCTTCCATTTGCTTTCTTTGTTGCTTATGGAGTGATGTCCATTCCCTCGGGAATACTGATTGAAATGTATGGTGAGAAAAAAGTAATGGTTTTTGCCTTTTTGATCTCTTCTCTAGGCGCTTTTTTATTCGCTTTAAACGCACATTATATTTTTTACTTGGTATCTCTTTTTTTTATTGGTACTGGTATGGCGATGTTACAAGTAGCGATCAATCCCTTACTTAGAGCAATTGGAGGCGAGAAAGATTTTGCTTTCAATTCTGTGTTGGGACAATTGTTTTTTGGGCTAGCTTCTTTTTTAAGTCCATTGGTTTATTCATACGTAGTCATCAATTCGTCAGATTCTGTTCAAGATTCAAGTTGGATAACGCAGCTTCTTCAGAAGATTACAATTCCAAATTTTGAATGGATTTCCTTGTATTGGATTTTTGCTATTATTTCTTTATTGATGGTGTTGGTCCTCTTGATGGTTAAATTTCCTATGGTAGAACGCAAAGAAGATGAAAAAGCTGGAGCTTTAGCAACCCACCTTATGTTGCTCAAACAACCCATGGTATTGCTTTATTTCTTTGCTATTTTTTGTTATGTTGGTACAGAACAAGGGATTGCAAATTGGATTTCACAGTTTTTATCTGTATACCACGATATAGACCCTCAAACGCAAGGAGCAAAAACAATCTCTAACTTTTGGGGAATGATGACGCTAGGAACATTACTTGGACTCGTGCTACTTAAATTTTTGGATAGTAGAAAAGTACTAATTGTTACATCTGTTGCTTCTATTGTTGCCCTCTTTATAGGACTCTTTGGAAATAGTTCGCAGGCGTTGATTGCTTTTCCTGCCATTGGATTTTTTATTGCGACCATGTGGTCAATTATTATTTCTTTAGCGCTAAATTCTGTTGCTGAAGCACATGGCTCTTTTTCAGGGATTTTAGTTACTGGGATCGTAGGGGGCGCTGTCATTCCTTTTATTGTTGGTGCATTAGGGGATGTATATGGCCTTCGTATCGGAATGGTTTTTCTTTTTTCAACACTTTTATTTATTCTATCCATTGGATTCTGGTCAAAGCCACTTATTACCAATGAAACTTTTAGGTATTCATCGAGAAAGATGAAAAGTAATTAATTATTTATGGCTTATATCGGTGTTGATTTAGGGGGGACAAAAGTTCACGCGGCCAAAATTGATGAACTATCATCTCAAAAGGCTTGCCGTTTACTAATCCCCAAAAACGGAACTGAGCAAGAAGTATTGCATGTCATCATTGATGCGATTACACAAGTGATTGATCAGGATGTTGTTGCCATTGGAATTGGCGTACCTAGTTTAGTTGATCAACAATTGGGGATAGTTTACGACGTTCAAAATATTCCCTCCTGGAAAAAAGTATATCTTAAGAAATTACTTGAAGTCCATTTTGGATGTCCGGTTTATGTGAACAACGATGCAAATTGTTTTTCCTTGGGGGAGTTATTTTTTGGTGCAGGAAAAGAGGCAAATTCTTTTATTGGTTTAACCATAGGAACAGGTATTGCTGGGGGAATAATCATTGACAATAAACTTTACAATGGCTTTAATACGGGAGCAGGCGAATTTGGCATGCTACCATATTTAGAACAAAACTTTGAATATTATTGTAGCGGTCAGTTCTTTGAAAACATTCATTCCATTACTGGCCAAGAGGCATTTGAAAAAGCGAATTCGGGTGACTTGGCTGCTCTCTCAATGTATACTAATTTCGGAAAGCATCTTGGGAATTTAATCAGCCAAGTTTTATATACATATGATCCTGAGTTGATTATACTTGGTGGTTCAGTTAGCAAAGCCTATTCTTTTTTTAAGGATGGCATTTATTCAAGTCTTGAACAATTTGCCTTTCAAAATTCTATATCTAATTTAAAAATTGTTGTTTCTGATGACTCAGATATTGCCGTAAAAGGAGCAGCAGCTTTATGTTATCAATAAACTAATTCTAATACAATGAAATTCATTAAAACTTCCCTCTTTTTTTTAGCTTTTGCTTTTTGTTTTTTAGCAAGTAACCTAATTTATGGCGCAGAAATCAAACCCATAAAAATTAGTAAAAACATTGCAGGAGCGCCAATTACAATTGGCATACCTTTCGCTCAAGGGGAGTTGTTTTCACCAGATAATATTCGTTTGTTGGATAAGAATGGTAAAGAAATTCCTTGTCAAACAACAGAGGTTACTTCTTGGGCTCCTGTCGATGATAGTATTAAATGGGTATGGGTTTTTTTCTTTTCAACCGGTGATCAAAACTATCAAGTAGAATTTGGGGAAGGAGTATCTAAAGCACCTTTAGATGGACCAATTATAAAAATAAAAAACGCACAGCGTAAAGGACAAACGACCATAGTCAATACGGGACCATTACAGTTTAATATTTTAAAAGGTAAAGGTGGATTTATTGACAATGTGCTTTTTGATGTGGATGGTGATGGTTTCAACGAAACAGATGAAATTGCGACATCTGTTAATGGTAGAGGATCTTTTTTGGATCTTTTAGATGCGCAGGGTATCGATCCATCTACAGCGACAGTAAACAGAACGGTTAGAGAAAAAGGGTCTGGTCCACTCCATTCGATCATTCGGATTGAAGGCGAGTATTCTTATGGCAGAAAAGATAATAGAAATTCTCCATTCATAATTCGAGTACACGCCTATGCTGGAAAATCGTATATCAAAGTTCTCCATACCATGACTTATACTGGTGTGGCTGATATGCACGATCAATCTTCCTCCAATTATGATAATATCGCCACAGGCTATTCAAATTCATTTAATGACAATAAAAAAACAGAAGATAAGGGTTGGATTATACCAAACGATCAGATTCAATCAATGGGTTTGAATTTAAAATACAATCTTTCAGCGAATAAAAAATTTACTACTGCTTACAAACTTGGAAATTGGAGTGATGATGGGATCGAGCAGATTTTTATCGATACATTAAAAAGTAAAAGCAGTGTTTCCATTTTTCAAGGAGGTCCAAAACTTAGCCGAGAGAACAATAGTGCACCAGAAAAGAGAATTACTGGTTTTAATGCAAAAATCCATGTGGGACCTGTTTTAAAAAAACAAATTCAACGTGGAGAAGGTTGGGCAAACATTAGTGATAACAAATGGGGAATTAGCATTGGGATAAAGAATTTTCTAAAAGAATACCCAAAAGAGATTCTATACAATGATTTAGAACAAGAGGCCATCGCTTATTTGTGGTCGCCAAATGCTCTACCCATGAGTTTTGAACGCTCTGACTTAAAGCCAGACCAGGGGATGATTGCCAATTTCGCTGAAGGAATTACCAAGACCAGCGAACTGGTATATCACTTTCACAAAGTGAGTGTTGGTAGTAATGAGTTGAAGGCTACCATGGCCTATTTCTTGAATCCTCCTGTGGCTAGTGCTGCTCCATCTGTTTATGCAGATAGCGAGGTGTATGGAAAATTTTCTCCCAGAAGTGATGCAAATAGCGGTTACGAACGCTCAATAGATTACAAATTCCATTGGCAAAACTTCAATCAAAATTGGGAGCCTTGGTATGGAATGTTCGACTACGGAGATCAAAAAAATATATTCTTTAAAGACCAATGGATTCGATGGGAAAATAACGAACCAGCGATTGATTTTATGTATTGGATGCAATTTATGCGAACAGGAGACCCAGTATACTATCGTGCTGCTGAAGCAATGAGTAGGCACACCATGGATGTAGATAACGTACATTGGCCCAAAGACCCCGAATATTATGGTGATACAAATGATGCGATTGATTTTTGGGAAATC
>CAJQKN010000028.1 GCA_905478905.1 uncultured Flavobacteriaceae bacterium
TAGCGATTTTAATTATTATTAGTGTTCAACTAAAAGCACAGTCAAAATTCAGTTTCCCTGCTGGAAAGAAAGAGGCGAAAATATCATTTGATTTAAAGTCAAATTTGATCATTGTTCCTGTTCTCATCAATAATGTTAAGCTGAATTTCTTGGTGGATACTGGTGTGAATTTCACGTTGATTTTCGACAACCATAAAGCAAAGCAATTGGGCCTATCTACAGATCAACCCTATATGCTTAGGGGATTGGGTAATCAACCTGCCCTTGAAGCATTTAAAGTAAACTTAGCAAACATGCAGATTGGTGATTTGACCTTTCTCAACCAGACGGCCCTTGTACTACCCGAGAATGAATTTGAATTGAGCAGGCGAATGGGAACTCAGATTGATGGAATTATTGGTTATGACTTGTTTTCTGACTATCCTGTCTTAATCGATTATCAGCGAAAATTTATTCGGATTAATCCCTCTTCCATTTCTAGAAAGTGGAGTTCATCTAAAGTCTTGAACTTTCCTTTGAGTTTTTACCGTAATAAGCCTCACATTCAATTATCCTTTTCCCAATCAAACGAAGAGAATGTTTTAGGTGAGTTTATACTAGACAGTGGACTAAGCGATGCGATTTGGCTTTTCCCTAACAAAAAAGGGGTAAGCGAAATCCCTCCTGTTTTTGCTGACTTTTTAGGTACGGGTATTAATGGAGATGTTTATGGCCAACGCGGAAAACTCCCTCAATTTCATCTTGGATCCAAGGTGTTAAAAGATGTAAAAGTTGCCTATCCTAAAGTGGACTCCATTCAGGCTATCCCACTTGCCGATAATCGTATAGGTAGTATTGGAGCTGAATTACTTTCTCGCTTTAAGGTTCTTATAGACTATCCCAAGGCAAAAATTAGCCTTATGCCGACACGTAAAACCAATAAACCTTTTTATTATAATTTGTCTGGCTTAGAAATTGAATATGACGGAATGCGTATGGTCAAGCAAAAGCTCCCGAACGTTAAGCGAGGTGAAGACATAAATAGCAAAGGAATAGAAATTTTATTACGTGATCGATTTCAGCTCATTCTGTATCCTTCGATGAGCATTTCCTATGTACGTCCAAATTCACCGGCACATCTAGCTGGACTTCGTGTAGGAGATGTTCTACTTCAAATAAATGGAAAGAAGGTTTACAATATGCCTCTCGAGCGAGTTTTGGGAATCCTTCAAAAAGAACCCGGAGATCGCATCAAATTGACCATAGAGCGCAAGGAAAAAAAGATGAAGTTTAATTTTACACTTCGATCAGTTTTCGACACTATAGCACCGTCCCCTTGATTTTTAGGGAAACAATGGGAGTATCTATCGCGTTGGAGTTGACGGTGATTGTTTTTCGAATGGGACCAACACGATTGGTGTCATATTTGACCTGAATCTCTCCTTTTTCTCCTGGAGCAATGGGGGTCTCAGGTTTTTTTGGGATTGTACAGCCGCAAGAAGAATACACTTTGGCAATAATCAATGGTTCAGTTCCCGTATTGGTAAATTCAAATGTACGGATACCGTCACTTCCTTTGTCAATCTCTCCATAATCAATTATTAATGAAGAAAAGCTAATACTAGGGCCACTTTCTTGGGCATGTGTACTAAGGTTAAGAGCGAAAAATAAAGCAAAAAAAGTAACAATTGTTTTCATGTCTGCTGTTTTATTTAGAGTCTAAATATACACTTTTTGTGAAGTTAACACTTCTTGAATAGAAAGTCTTCTGTTTTCTTTCGTTTTCACGGAAGTAGGATTATTTTTGTTATTCACAACAAAAATTAGACCATAAATGGCCATCCCTTCAAAATTTGATGCTTCTCAAGTAGAAGAAAAATGGTATGCATATTGGATGGAGCAAAACTATTTTGCCTCCACTCCAGATACACGTGAATCGTATTCCATTGTTATTCCGCCGCCAAATGTAACGGGAGTACTCCATATGGGGCATATGTTAAACAATTCCTTGCAAGATATACTCATCCGTAGAGCGAGAATGAAAGGATTAAATGCCTGTTGGGTCCCAGGGACAGACCATGCATCTATAGCAACGGAGGCCAAAGTTGTTGCACGACTTAAAGAACAAGGGATCGATAAAAACGACCTTACACGTGAAGAATTTTTAAAACACGCTTGGGAATGGACAGATGAATTTGGTGGTGTGATTTTACAGCAATTAAAAAAACTTGGCTGTTCATGCGATTGGGATAGAACAAAATTTACGCTTGATCCCGATATGTACGAATCTGTCATTAAAGTTTTTGTTGATTTATACAACAAAGGGCTCATTTATCGCGGTTACCGCATGGTGAATTGGGATCCAGAAGCACAAACAACCTTGTCAGACGAGGAGGTTATTTTTGTCGAAAAACCAGGCTTTTTATACCATATTGCCTACCAAGTGGAAGGGAGCGACGAGCAAGTAATTATTGCTACTACACGACCAGAAACTCTGTTGGGAGACACTGCGGTTTGTATTCATCCAGAAGACGAACGCTATAAGCATTTAAAAGGAAAACGTATTATTGTTCCTATAGTGAATCGCTCTATTCCAATTATTGAAGACGAATATGTTGACATTGAATTTGGTACAGGTTGTTTGAAAGTAACCCCAGCACACGATATTAACGATAAGGCTTTGGGTGAAAAGCATAAACTTGAACTCATTGACATCTTTAATGCAGACGCCAGTTTAAATAGCTATGGCTTACATTATGAAGGGAAAGATCGTTTTGTTGTTCGAAAGGAAATAGCCAAAGAGCTTGAAACTTTAAATCTTTTAATCAAAAAAGAGCCTTACAATCACAATGTAGGGACGTCAGAAAGAACAAAAGCGGTGATTGAACCACGTCTTTCAGACCAATGGTTCTTGAAAATGGAGGATTTAGCCAAGCCGGCAATCAATGCAGTACTGCATTCGAACGAGGTAAATCTTGTACCTTCAAAATTCAATAACACCTACCGTCACTGGATGGAAAACATTCGTGATTGGAATATATCGAGACAGCTATGGTGGGGACAACAAATTCCGGCCTATTTCTATGGGGAGGGTAAAGAAGATTTTGTGGTTGCCGAAACTGCCGAAGAAGCGGTTGTTTTGGCACAAGCCAAAACGGCTAATCCTAAGTTAAGTCTAAAAGATTTACGTCAAGACTCGGACGTATTGGACACCTGGTTTTCGTCTTGGTTATGGCCCATCTCTGTTTTTGATGGTATTCGAAACCCAGACAATGAAGAAATAAATTACTATTACCCCACACAAGACTTGGTCACTGGGCCAGATATTTTGTTTTTCTGGGTAGCTCGAATGATTATTTCAGGCTATGAATACAGAAAAGAACAACCCTTTACCAATGTCTATTTGACAGGACTTGTTCGGGATCCCCAAGGGCGTAAAATGTCAAAACAATTAGGAAATTCTCCCGATGCACTTAAATTGATCGAAGATTATGGTGCCGATGCCGTTCGGGTTGGATTGATGTTGAGCGCTGCGGCTGGAAATGACCTTTTGTTCGATGAGAACTTATGTCAGCAAGGGAAAAATTTTTCCAACAAGATTTGGAATGCTTATCGTCTCATTGATGGTTGGGAAGTTGATGAGAACTGTGCCGCTGACCCTCATAATGCAGAAGCGCTCGATTGGTACGAGCATAAGTTCTATGCAACCTTGTCAAGTATTGAAGATCATTTTGAAAAATACAGAATCTCAGATGCCCTTATGGCTACCTATAAACTTTTGTGGGATGATTTCTGTTCATGGTTATTGGAAGCAATTAAACCCGCCTATGGAGCACCAATCGATGCTCCTTCTTTGGTTCGCATCAAAAACTTATTTGAACTGAACCTAAAGTTATTGCATCCATTTATGCCTTTTTTAACGGAAGAATTATGGCAGTACATGGAGGAACGTTCTGCAGATGAGGCCTTAATTATTGCGCCATGGCCAACACCTCAAAGGGTTGATGAAAATTGTTTGAATGCTTTTGAATTAGCCACTAAAATTATTAGTGGTGTGCGTAACTTCAGAAAAGAGCGATCTATTTCTTATAAAGATAGTTTGAAGTTATATGTTGTTGCTGAAGCTTCGCAGATTAGTTATCATGCTCTTATTCAAAAAATGGCAGCTGTTGAGGAGATTTTTTGGGTAAAGGAAACCCCCTCAGAATCTGGAGCAGCATTTAGAGTAGACACCTTTGAGTGTTTTATTCCGTTGGAAGGTGCTGTAGATGCCGAAGCCGAAAAAGCAAAGCTAGAAGAAGAGTTGAAATATGCTAATGGGTTTTTACAGTCTGTACGAAAAAAATTGAGCAACGACCGTTTTGTCAATAATGCTCCAGAAAAAGTACTAGAAATGGAGCGGAAGAAGGAAGCCGATGCCTTAGAGAAAATAAGTGTTATTGAAAAAAGCTTGGCAGCACTCTAGGATTATTTTTCAGCAATAATGGTTTCTCCCCCACGAACAACTTGATCCATTATAAGATTGACGGATGTGCCTAGGGGTAGGAATAAGTCCACACGCGATCCAAATTTAATGAAACCGGCGTCTTCTCCTTGTACTGCGGCATCCCCAACCTTTGCATAATTAACAATTCGTCTAGCGACAGCACCTGCAATTTGACGGTATAGGATTTCTCCAAACTGTTCATTCTCTAGAACAATTGTTGTGCGTTCATTCAATTCAGAAGATTTTGGGTGCCAAGCAACCAAATATTTCCCCGGGTGGTATTTACTAAAATTAACTTTCCCACTCATTGGGTATCGGGTAACATGAACATTTATAGGAGACATAAAAATTGAGACCTGAATGCGCTGATCTTTAAAGTATTCTTTTTCGTACACTTCTTCAATAATAACAACCTTTCCATCGACAGGTGCCAAAAGGTGTTTTTCGTTCAGGACAGTATTACGGTGGGGATTTCTAAAAAATTGCAGCACTAAAACCAAGGCCACTAAGGCACCTATTTGCAAAATTATTTTAGCAATTTTGTGACCGATAAAGTACTCGGCACACAAGACAATTGAGGCACAAATTAGAAATGTTGTGATGATGATGAAATAACCCTCTTTATGAAACATATTAGATGAATTTAATGAGTAAATAATAAAATGGAGCAGTATAAATAACACTGTCCATACGGTCATAAAAGCCTCCATGACCTGGGAATAAAGTACCGCTATCTTTGACGTTTGCTCTTCGTTTAAAATAAGATTGAATAAAATCTCCCAAAGTGGCAAATAAAGGAATGAGCAATCCAATCACCCACCAAATAGTTCCAAACAAAAGAAAATTATTTTCGACAAAATAAACTAAAACAAGGGTGGCAATTGTTCCTCCCCAGTAACCTTCCCACGATTTTTTTGGAGAGATGGCGGGAAAGAGTTTTGTTTTGCCAAAACGTGATCCCACCAAATAGGCAAAAGAGTTATTGACCCAAATAGAAAGGTAAAAGAGTAATAAATAAAAGGGCGCTTTAGGGGAAGATAAGTTCATCAACAATGGGATGAACACACTTGAGCATATTAGATAAAAAAGAGTGAAACTACTTTTGAGTACAAAAGAATAACTTGGTTTTTTTTGGCTTAGGCATAGATAGGTGAGGAAGCAATTTAGTGCAACAGCCCATCCAGCCATAAATGCAATCATCCCCTCGGAAAGTAAACCCATATAGGCCAAGGAAAAAAGACTGATCAAAATAATGGGTCCTAAAATCGAGCTAAAATTGATGAGGCGTTGAAACTCCCATAAGGATAAAACCGAAAAGACACCAATCACTACATAAAATGAAAGAGGAGAAAAAAACATTGCCGTTGTAAGCAAAGCAACATAGAGTAACCCAGATACTGCACGTGTGGCGATTTCGTTCATTAGTTTACTTCCTGTACCAGCAAATATAAATGTTTTGCATTTCCCCCATAGGAAAGAAAATCGTTTTCTTTTGTTGGGTCAAATGCATTCAATGTGGTGATATTGGACGGAAGGTTGTTTTTGTACTTTTTGTTAATGGAAGTCATTGCCTCGCTCACATCATTTTTAAAGTCATTGGTTTTGGCGATAATGATGAGATTCTCAGGTAATTCACTTAATTTTTTCTCCTGAATTTGACGATTACAAATCAATACAGCTCCTTTGTTTGCGACAAGATACTCACAATGTAATACAAGTGCTTTAGGTTTTTTTTCTGAGGGTATGAGGTTGAAAAAAGAAGACAATACAGGGCTGTTGCTTTCGATTTCGTCGGCTGTCCAGCCATTCTCTTCAATGATCTGATTGAAATAGGAAAATGTAGCTGTTGCGTCTTCACAATAAATGAATTTTCCGCCTCTTTCGATAAATTTTTTAGCAAACAAAACTTCTTTGGATTCAGCTTCTTTGGGGAGATATTTGCTTTTTTCCGCGGATTGTTTTGGTTTTTTTGAGCCAAAAAATTGATCGAAAAACCTCACTTCGTTTTATGCTTTTTTTATGGTTGTTTTTTCTTCAATAGCAGTTTCTTCCTTCTTTGTTTTATCAAATGGTCGTTCTCCTAGAATTTTAACCAGGTCGTCTTTAAAGATAACTTCTTTTTCCAATAAACGATTGGCAAGTGCTGTCAATTTTTCTTGATTGTCCTTGACCAATTTACAAGCGCGTTTGTACTGTATTTCAATGATCTTAGAAATTTCTTTATCAATGACCTGCGCCGTTTCTTCTGAATAAGGTTTGGAGAAGTTATAGTCGTTTTGACCACTAGAATCGTAATAGGTCACGTTTCCAATTTCTTCATTCAATCCATATACAGTAACCATGGCTTTAGCCTGACGGGTTACTTTTTCAAGATCACTTAAAGCACCGGTAGAGATTTTATCAAAGATGACTTTTTCAGCGGCACGTCCACCAAGGGTAGCACACATTTCGTCTAGCATTTGCTCGGTTCGAACAATCATGCGTTCTTCGGGTAAATACCAGGCTGCTCCCAGCGATTGACCACGGGGTACAATGGTTACCTTAACCAATGGTGCAGCAAATTCTAGCAACCAGCTCACCATGGCGTGACCAGCTTCGTGGAAGGCAATGGTTTTCTTTTCCTCTTGGGTAATGATTTTATTTTTCTTTTCAAGACCTCCAATAATTCGGTCAACAGCATCGAGAAAATCTTGTTTTCCAACCGATTTTTTGTTCTTTCTAGCAGCGATCAATGCAGCTTCATTACAAACATTGGCGATATCTGCACCTGAGAAACCTGGCGTTTGTTTTGAAAGGAATTCAATATCCAGTGTTTTGGTAGTTTTTAAAGGTTTTAAGTGTACTTTAAAAATTTCTTTTCGTTCTCTTACATCGGGCAGGTCAACATAAATTTGACGGTCAAATCGACCGGCACGCATCAAGGCTTTGTCCAAAACATCTGCTCGGTTTGTTGCGGCAAGAACGATAACATTGGTATTTGTACCAAAACCATCCATTTCGGTTAGTAACTGGTTGAGTGTATTTTCTCGCTCATCATTTGATCCGGTCATATTACTTTTACCACGTGCACGACCAATGGCGTCGATTTCATCAATAAAGATGATGGCGGGCGATTTATCTTTAGCTTGTTTAAACAGGTCACGCACACGAGATGCACCAACCCCAACAAACATTTCAACGAAATCGGAGCCTGACAATGAAAAGAAAGGTACATTGGCCTCTCCGGCAACTGCTTTTGCCAACAAGGTTTTTCCTGTTCCAGGTTGTCCAACAAGCAGGGCACCTTTTGGAATCTTTCCACCAAGAACTGTGTATTTTTGTGGATGCTTTAAAAAGTCTACAATTTCTTGCACTTCTTCTTTGGCACCTTCGAGTCCTGCAACGTCTTTGAACGTTACAGTTATATCTGTTTTTTCGTCAAAAAGTTTGGCCTTTGATTTTCCTATATTGAAAATTTGACCCCCGGCACCGGCACCGCCATTTCCAGACATACGACGCATGATAAATATCCAAACCAAGACGATTACAATGATGGGGAGGAAGCTCAAAATAACATCGAAGAACTTATTTTCGATGGTCACAAATTCATAACTAAACTCAACTTTATTTGCCTTGGCGCGCTCCAGTTTCTCCTGGAATAATTTTAAGTCCCCAAATTCAAAAGCATAGTGTGGCCCCTGGATATTTGATTGTCCCAAAATGTTTTTTTCTTTGAGCGCTTGGTGTTCAGACTTATCTAGGGCTTCACGTTTTAAAAAGATACGTGCTATTTTTTCATTCTGAATCACTACTTTGTCAATGTCTCCATTGTTGAGGTAGCGTTCAAATTCTGAAGTATTTGTTTTTCCACTAGACTGGATATTTCCTTCGCCAAAAAAACTAATGCTCAAAAGGAGTACGATAACCATTCCATAAAGCCAATAGGGATTGATACGAGGTTTGTTTGGTTTTTTCTTTTCTGTCATTTTTTAGTAATTTGAAGCAACAAGGGTGGTTTCTGCATCCCCCCATAATTCTTCGATGTTATAAAACTCGCGTATTGGTTTTTGAAAAACATGAACGACAACATTTATATAGTCCATCAATACCCATTCGGCATTGTCTAATCCTTCTGTGTGATTGGGCTTTTCTTTCAAGGCTTTACTTACGACCTTTTGTATTGATTGCACAAGGGCAGATACATGTGTGTTTGACGTACCCGAGCAAACAACAAAATAGTCGCAAACTGTATTATCAAGCGGGCGTAAATCCAATAATTTAATATCTAATCCTTTTACTTCCTCAATGCCCAAAATGATTTGTGCGATTAGGTTGTCTGCGGCATTTGAAGGTTTTGTCATTAATCTTGTTTGTTTCTGCAAATTTATTACTTTATTGGCGACAATACAGCAACTTATGTCATATTTCCAAATAAACAAAATTGATGCCATTGGTTCAACGAATAGTGCGCTCAAGGACAGCTACCAGCAAGGGGTACTAAAACATGGGGATGTTTTGTGGGCACTCGATCAAACCCAAGGGAAAGGACAACGTGCGGCAAAATGGATGTCTGAACCGAATAAAAACCTAACCTTTTCTCTATTTGTGCGCCACGATGAGTTGTCCATTCTGTCTCCATTTCAGCTAAATTGTTTGGTTGCTTTGTCCCTAATAAATACCTTAAAACATTTTACAATTCCTGCTGTCACCATTAAATGGCCAAACGACATTTTGTCAGAGAATAAAAAATTATGTGGTGTTTTAATTGAAAACCTTTACCGCGGTGCTCAACTACAAGCTTCGATTGTTGGGATTGGTTTAAATGTGAATCAAGAGAATTTTGGTGAATTATCTCGTGCGAGTTCCATGCGTTTGTGTTCTGGGGTTCAGTTTGACCTGAAAGAGGTGCTCGATCGTCTATTGGCAGAAATTGAAAAATACATTAAGCAGGCTGCCTCATATTCTATTTTACTCGAGCAATATAACCAGGCGCTTTTTGGTAGGAATGAATCCCGCCTCTTTAGAAAAGAAAACCAAGACTTCAATGCAACTATTGTAGGAGTAAACCAAGAAGGGTATTTGGAATTGAAGAATACAAAAGGAGTGTCATCTCTCCACCGCCTAAAAGAAATAGAATGGGTGTATTAAGGGGTCCAGTTTGCCGGATCTTTCCGCCAACTCGATAAGGTCGTTAATTGTTCTGCTGTGATGGCATTTTCCGCTTTAGCGTGTAATAGCAAATGATCGTAATCGCTCAGGGTGTGGAGTACAACTTCATTTAATTTAAAATTTTCTTCAGCTACACCAAACCCATAGGAAAACAAGGCAAGCATTCCCAAAACCTCTAGTCCTTCTTCTTTGAGGGCTTTTACTGCATTTAAACTACTCTTCCCCGTACTGATCAAATCTTCGATAACAACAATGGGTTTCCCTGCAGGTGCATGGCCCTCCAGTTGATTCTTGCGACCGTGCTTTTTTGGTTCGGGACGAACGTAGACAAAGGGTAGGTCGAGTTTTTGTGCAACCAACATGCCAATGCCAATAGCCCCTGTTGCAACACCTGCGATGGTTAGCTCTTTGCCGTATAATTTTTCTACTTGTTCTGCTAAATTTGTTGCTAAAAATTCCCGTACTTCAGGATATGAAAGTGCCAAACGGTTATCACAATAGATTGGAGATTTCCAGCCACTAGCCCATATAAAGGGATTTTCTGGATTCAATTTTATTGCATTAATTTGTAAAAGAAATTGTGCCGTTGTCGCTGCCGTTTGTTTACTATAAATCATATACAAATGTATAAAGTATTTTTCAATCAGAAACCAATTATATTAACCACATCTTTTGTGGTACAAACAGATGAAAGCCCGGTCTTTTTCATGAAATTCACCTCAAAGAAAAATATTATTGCTGCTTTAAAATCAAAAAAAGTAAGCACATTATACCTTTACCATCCCAGAGAAAAAAAGTTGATGGAGATGTTTTTGGGCCTGTTTAAAATAATTGAAGCTGCAGGAGGAATTGTCGAACACAGTGATTCTGGAAAGTATTTGTTCATTTTTAGAAATAAAAAATGGGATTTGCCAAAAGGGCGAATAGAAAAAGATGAAGCCGTTCGTGATGCTGCCATTCGTGAAGTAGAGGAAGAAACAGGGGTAGAGGGTGTTGAGATCATCAAACCTTTGCCAACGACTTTTCATATTTTCAATCGGAACGGGAAGTACCGTTTAAAGAAAACCTATTGGTATATGATGAAAACTCATTTTACGGACACTTTGATCCCACAAGAGAAAGAAGGGATACAAAAGGCAGAATGGAAAACAAAGGAAGAGATACCACTATTGTTTAAAAATGCCTATGAAAACATTAAATTATTGTGGGAAAAAGCGAATTTATAAACGCACAGCTTTGGGCACCATGGAGCTGTAATCTCCTTCAAATTGAATAACCTCTCGAACAATACTGCTACTGATAAAAGAGGTTTCAGACGAGGTCAAAAGAAAAATAGTTTCAATATTGTTGGATAGGCGCCTATTTACTTGGGTGATGGTTTTTTCAAACTCAAAGTCGGCCGGGTTGCGCAAGCCTCTCAGTATGAATTTTGCATCAATCGATTCACAATAATCAACCGTCAAGCCCGAGTAGGTATCTACCTTTATTTTAGGTTCATTGGCAAAGGTAGCTTCGATAAAGGCCTTTCGTTGTTCAAGCGAAAACATGTACTTTTTTGTTGAATTCACGCCAATGGCAATGATTAATTCATCTAACAAAGGCAATGATCGTTTGATGATATCGACATGACCCATGGTAATGGGATCAAAGGAACCGGGAAAAATTGCGCGTTTCATGGAATAAAATTACGCTTTTTTTGATAAGCTAGCTTCGATCACTCCCACAAGGAGTTTTAACAAGGGAATTCCAGCGGCTTTTGCCTGTTGCGGAATAATGCTTTGAAGGGTCATTCCCGGAATGGTATTGATTTCAAGTAAATGAGGAACACCATCTTGGAAGATGAACTCAGAACGACTAATGCCGCTTAGCCCCATTTTAGTATAAAGTTGTTTTGCCATATGTTTGGTACTTTCTTCCCAGTCTAGGGGGAGTTGAGCAGGCGTAATTTCTTTTGACTTGCCCTCATATTTTGCCTGGTAATCAAAAAAATCATTTTCACTGATAATTTCTGTAATGGGCAAGACATGTACTTCGTTTTCCCATTCCAATACACCAACGGTAATTTCTCTTCCTTCCAATGCACTTTCAATCAATAGTTGATGATCTTCTTCAAAGGCTTTTTCAATGGCAGGGAGTAATTCTTCCTTCTCAAACACCTTGTAAACACCAAAACTACTTCCAGCCCGATTGGCTTTGACAAAGCAAGGTAAACCAACCTTTTTCACAATGATATCCGGGGAAATGACTTCGCCTTGATTTAGTGTAAAGCGTTTTGCAGTAGGAATTCCCATGGCAGAAGCAACTGCTAGGCAATCGCGTTTATTGTAGGTAAGTGCCGCAACAGCTGAAGGACAACTTGTGTGTGGAATATTGAGCATTTCTAGGTATCCCGCAAACTGACCATTTTCGCCAGGAGCACCATGAATCATATTGACGATACAGTCAAACTGCTTTTCTTTTCCCTCGAGACTAAAACCAAAATTTCCCTTTTCTAGGGGGTAATTGTTTCCAGCGACATCCTTAACTGTCCATTGCTTTGAAGCGATGTCGATTTGATAACATTCATAGGGACTCTCCAAGAGGGTATCGAAGACCACTTGTCCACTCTTTTTGGAAATTTCTCGCTCCGAGCTAAAACCGCCACTTGCTACACCAATGATTTTTCTCATAGCGTAAAAATAATAATCGTTTTGGAATGGACAAGAGTTTCCTCCCATCATTCGCCAAGGGTTTCTTATCTTTACCCAAGAATTAAACGCAATGAATTTCTTTCGATTTCTTTTTAGTATGGCTTTTGTCAAACAATTGTTCTACGCTTTTATCATAACGTGTATAGTACTTACGCTTGTCTATTATGGATTGAATCTTGCGACGCAGAACAATAAACACGTAACTGTACCTGATGTTGAAACATTGTCTTTAGAGGAAATTCCTTCCATTTTTGAGCGCTATGAATTGCGTTATGAAGTCTTGGATTCTGCCAAATTCAATCCCAATTATCCTCCTTTAGCTGTTATTGAGCAGATCCCCAAAGCGGGTTCTGAAGTAAAACGCGGAAGAAAGATTTATTTTACACTAAACCCATCTGGTTTTCGGAAATTAAAAGTTCCAGATGTGATTCAAATCACCAAACGGAATGCCGAAACACGCTTGACTGCAGTTGGTTTTACTCTGGGAGAAATTACCTACCGCGACAATATTGGTAAAGACATGGTCTTGGAAATACGCTATGAGGGACAAAAAATAGAACCAGGGGTGATCTTGCCCAAAACATCTAAAATAGACTTAGTCTTAGGAAATGGAAAACGATAGTTCACTAGAAGAAGAATTTCAAGAAACAGTCGTTTTACACGAACACTTTTCTTTTACAGCAGACAAAGGGCAAGAACCTTTGCGTGTCGATAAATATTTGATGAACCGCATTGAGAATGCGACAAGAACAAAAATTCAGCAGGCTGCAAAAGAAGGAAATATTTTTGTAGACGATGTTGCTGTAAAGTCCAACTATAAAGTCAAGGGTGGAAATGTGGTTCGGGTGATGTTTGGCCACCCACCTCATGAAAACTTGCTAGTTCCCGAAGATTTGCCCCTAGAGGTGGTCTATGAGGATGATACAGTTGTCGTAGTAAACAAAGCCGCTGGAATGGTGGTGCATCCTGGACATGGAAATTATTCTGGAACATTAATCAATGCTTTGTTGTTTCATTTTGACAACCTTCCGAATAATGCCGATGAGCGACCCGGTTTGGTTCATCGTATTGATAAAGACACAAGTGGTCTTTTAGTAATTGCTAAGACCGAACAAGCCTTGACCCATTTATCCAAGCAATTTTTTGACAAGACTTCCGAACGAAAATACCTGGCCTTGGTCTGGGGGAATCCCAAAGAGGAAGAAGGAACCATTGAAGGCCATATTGGGCGTCATCCCAAAAACCGTTTGCAAATGATGGTTTTTCCTGAAGGAGAGGCAGGGAAACCCGCCATCACCCATTATAAAGTGCTGGAACGTTTGGGCTATGTTTGCTTGGTGGAATGTCAGCTGGAAACAGGGCGTACCCACCAAATTCGTGCTCATATGAAACACATTGGACACACCTTGTTCAATGATGAGCGTTATGGTGGAGATTCGATTTTAAAAGGGATATCCTTTAGTAAGTACAAGCAGTTTGTCGATAATTGTTTCAAGATCATTCCGCGACAAGCCTTGCATGCCAAAACGCTGGGCTTTGAACATCCCAAAACAGGGAAGTGGATGCAGTTTGATTCTGAGATTCCTCAAGACCTGCAAGATGTCTTGACCAAATGGCGGAATTACGCCCAGCATAAGCAGTTGTAATACACGCATCAGCGATTGCTATCTATTTGGTTTGGGGAATTGAGAAAAGCCACTTATTTTTGGGTAAAATGCTGAGCCATGAAAATGATTATTTCTCCCGCCAAGTCGCTTAATTTTGAGAGCGTACTGCCCACCCAAGACTACACCAATGCCCGTTTTTTAACAGAGGCAGAGCGTATCAATAGATTATTGAAGAAAAAATCCGTGAAGGCCATAGGGAAACTTATGGGTATTTCGGAAAACCTCTCTACCCTAAACTGGCAACGCAACCAAGATTTTCGGCTGCCCTTTACACAAGACAATTCACGCCCAGCCGTCTTCGCCTTTGATGGCGATGTATATACTGGGCTAGATGCCTATAGCTTACCTCAAGACAAAATTCCACAATTGCAAGAACAGTTGCGTATTCTCTCAGGTTTGTATGGAATTTTAAAACCACTGGATTTAATTCAGCCCTATCGCTTAGAAATGGGAACTAAATTCCCTGTGGGGGTAAAGAAAAATTTACCCGCCTTTTGGAAGGACAAAGTCACCCAAAGCTTGAATGAAGAATTGGCCGATGGAGAAACCTTTCTCAACCTTGCCAGCAATGAATATTTCGCTGCTGTTGACACCAAAGCCCTTAAGGTTGATGTGGTCACCCCTCACTTTAAAGATTTTAAAAATGGAAAGCTGAAGATGATTTCTTTCTTTGCCAAGAAAGCCCGTGGTATGATGGTGCGCTATGTGGTGGATCACAACTGCACAAACCTTGACGATATCAAAGGTTTTTCAACCGATGGTTACCAGTA
>CAJQKN010000029.1 GCA_905478905.1 uncultured Flavobacteriaceae bacterium
CTGCCTTTGCTGGGCGTATGCCTTTGTTCACAAATAACTGAAGGATTTTCTCTTGTATATAGCGCGAACCATGGCAAGAGATTTCTATCACATCTTCTCCAGTATAGGAATGAGGATTTTTAAAAACACTTACCAATACTTCATCAATGATGCGTTCTCCATCCAATAGATTACCCAGATGAATGCTGTGACTTTTCTGATCGATTAATTTCTTTTTTGATTTTGCACGAAATAATTGATCTGTTGTTCTAATTGCTGCATCACCCGATAATCGGATAATGGCAATGGCTCCAGCTCCTGAAGCAGTAGAGAGTGCAATGATGGTTCCTTCGCCTATCATACTTTATAGTGTACAGCTAAATGTAGCTCGTTTTTTATGTAATCGATGCTCGTAGTTCTTCCACATATTTTGAATGGAATCATTTTCTTCTAATTCTGGATTTGTTTCAACTATTGAAATTCCTTTCTTATTGAAAAGTTTCTGTACCTCATTGAATATTATTGCAGTAACTCCTTTGTTTTGGTAGTCAGGATGGACACCAATCAAATAGAAGGAAGCTCTGTTGTTAAAATATTGTGCTTTCAGAATGTGAAAAATACCCCAAGGAAACATTTTTCCATTGGCTTTTTTTAGGGCCTGAGTAAAAGAGGGCATAATGATCACAAAGGCAACCAATTTGCCCTGTTCATCAGCAACACATTTGATGAATTCAGGATGAATATATCGGAAGTATTTTTCTTTATAATGCTTTATTTGATAGGGCTGAACTGGAACAAAGGTTTGCAGCTTATTGTAGGTTTCTTCAAGCAGAGTAAACATTTGCTCTACATAGGGTAGAATCTGTTTTGTCTTTGTGAAGTGCAGCACCTTTAGATTATAGCGATCTAGCATTAATTCACCAAAACGGCGTACTTTTTCTGGCGATTCGTCGAAGGAGGAGATTTTGATTTCGTATTCTACCCATTGGGCTAATTTTTCCATGCCCAATTTTTCCATATGTTCACTGTAATAGGGGTAGTTGTACTGAGTAATCATGGTATTCATTTCTTGAAAACCTTCAACCAGCATGCCAGCTTTGTCCAAGTTAGAAAAGCCAACTGGACCCTCCATGAATTCCATTGAAGCAGCAGTTCCAAATCCCTTAACAGCTTCTATCAACGCCCTCGAAACCTCTAAATCATCAATAACATCAAACCAGCCAAAGCGAACTTTTCTTTTTTGTAACCGATCCACTTCAATCCAATTTATAATAGCAGCAATTCTTCCAACAATTTTTCCGTCATCATACGCAAGATAAAAGGCGGCGTCTGCATTTTTAAAAACAGGATTTTGCTCTTTGTCGATGACAGTTAATTCTTCAGCTTTCATGGGTGGAACCCAATATGGACAGTTTTTGTACAGTTGAAAGGGAAATTCAACAAAGGCAATAAAGTCTTTTTTTTCTTTGATTTCGACTACTTCAATCATATGAATACTAATTTCTTTTAGCTCGGCGGTCTCTTTTTTTACTGGCCTTTTCAGCTTTTTTCGCCCCTTTTCTGATGCCTTTTTCCTCCTTGCGTTCAGCTTTGTTTTTTGCCTTTTCTTCAGGGTCAATGTCTTTGTGAAAATCCAATCGATAGGATACTCCTGCATTCATAAAAAACACAGATGGGGTGTCTTTAGTATTTACCCCAACCGTAGCTTCGATTTGAATGTCATCTGTCAATAAATAGGCCGCTCCACTTCTAAAAATCTGATCACTGTATTTATATGAATTGTAACCCTGGGTTTCGAGGTAGATTGACCAAAGTGGATTGATGGTGTGGGTGAGTGTTAGGATATAATTTAGGTCAGGAAAATCCGATATAATACGATCATAGGTCACATTGGTTACAAATACCCAAGTACCCAAAAAATGATGTTGAGTGGCCAGTGTTGCACGTCCACTAATAAAAGGTTCTCGATCGGTTTTTACCCCTAGATTTCTATAAAAAATTGGATTATAAAGGTTGTCAAAAAAATTCCCATAGGGGTAGGGGGTTGCTGGGTCAATAACTGCATTTACTCCCAATGTTAATGATACTGCAGGAAGTAAATCCCGCCATTTAAATCCATTATTAGCTTTCCAACTATATACATTGGGTTCAGTTTCACGCTTATAGGGATCATATAGCAGGTACTTGATGCCTAGGAAATTGGTTAAAAAGCCTTCTCGTTTTTGTTCGATTGAAGGATGAATGAGTCGATTCTCTTGTTTATCGAGTTGATACACAGCCTCATAGGTGAGCTCTAACTGCTCTTTTAAGAAACCATAGCGAAGGGAGAAGAAACCAATTTTACCATTTACTTTTGAATTGTTATAACCTTTGTGTTTGTAGGATCGGTACTCTGTTCCTGCTTCAAATTGAATGATACGCGTGCCAACAGAAAAAGCACCAATGGATGCACCTGGTCGATTCGAATTGATTTGATCTGTATATTGACCAAATAGATAAGGGGAGATGAAGAGCAAAAATAGCGTCGGTTTTAGCCGCATTTGAAGAATTATATTTTAAGCAAGATAGGTGTATTTTAAAAAATATGCTAACGAAAGAAGTAGTCTAAGCCTGTTTTTCTCATATATTATTTTAATTTTATTCCACAATTGTGTTTATCCTATGATCTCCACCATTCTACTTGCTCTCTTGTTTTTGTTCATTGTTTTTAGACGAAAAATTTTCCCTTGGTTGCTGCTATTTTTTGCGAACCAATTAATGAAGCGTTTTCAAAAGAAGGCACAAGAAGCACAACAAAAACCATCTAAAGAACCCAAGGCCAAGCAAGCCAATACAATGGGAGAATATATAGATTATGAAGAAATTGATTGAATCAATTAACTATAAGAATTTAGGCATACACTTGGGAATCCTCTTGGGTTTTGTGTTACTATCTTTAACTGTATTTTATCCGCTATTTCAAGGGAAAGAGCTCTTGCAGTCAGACATTCAGCAGTACAGAGGAATGTCGCGACAATTACAAGAAAGTAGAGACACATCAGGAGAGGAGTTGTATTGGATCGACAATGCTTTTGGGGGTATGCCCACCTATCAATTGGGTGCGAAATATCCGAACGACCTACTCACACCAATCCATAAACTAGTGCGTACCATTCCTGCACCAGCCTTTTCTTTGTTCTTGTATTTTCTTGGCGCTTACCTGTTTTTTTTGAGTTTTGGCTTTTCTAAACAATATGCTGTTTTGGGAGCAGTTGCCTATGGTTTATCGACCTATATGCTAATCATAATTCAAGTGGGACACAATACCAAAGCCCAAGCACTGGGATACTTCCCGCTTGTGTTTGCTGCTGTTCATTTCTTGTTTAAGCACAAATCCCTGTGGGGAATTGTGTTTACTGCACTGGCAATGGGACTTCAAATACGTGCGAATCACTTTCAAATGACGTATTATATGCTTTTATTACTCTTGATATATGGAGGAATTCAAGCCTGGGCGCATTTCAAGGATAACAAATTAAAGGATTTTATCAATAAAGGATTTCGGCTCGGTCTTGCAGGTCTTTTAGCGATCATACTCAATGCAACAAGTTTACTCGCTACTGCAGAATATACAGCATTTAGTACCCGTGGAAAGAGTGAACTTACACTCGATATAGATGGATCTCCTCTAGAATTGCGTTCTGGTCTATCCTATGACTATATCACTCAGTATAGTTATGGCATTTTTGAGAGCCTCAACTTATTGATCCCTCGAATTCAAGGGGGAGCTTCTCGGGAAGATTTAGGGACCGATTCTGACTTATATAAAAACCTAATTCAACGAGGTGTTTCAACACAACAAGCACGTCAGTTTGTTCAAAATGTCCCTACCTATTGGGGTGATCAACCTATTTTAGAGGCGCCTGCCTATGTAGGTGCTGTCATTGTTTTTTTGGCATTAATGAGTCTATTTTTCCCACTATCTCCACACAAACGATGGTTAATCGTAGGTTTCTCAATGTCTCTATTGTTATCATGGGGTAAAAATCTTGACTTTCTCACCCAGTTTTTCGTGTCTTATTTTCCATTATACAACAAGTTTAGAGCTGTTTCTTCCATACAGATCATTTTAGAATTCTGTCTTCCTGTTTTAGCGATGTTTGGGTTGAGAGAATTTTTCACGGCTTCGACTAATGCCGCTAAAAATGCGCTTAAAAAATCCAGTTATATTTATCTAGGGGGCTTGGTTCTGTTGTATTTACTTTCGACTACATTATCCTTTAGTGGAATAAACGACGCCTACTATACCGATATTTTTGGGGCAGATTTGATGCAACAAATCGTAAAAGCCAGAAAAGCCATTTATACAGAAGATCTTTTGAGAACTTTTGTTTTTGTCAGTTTAACGATTGTTTTTTTAACCGCATTTGTATTCAAAAAATTAAAGAAAACCTATACCCTTGTAGGTGTTGCCCTCCTAATTTTTATTGACTTGATTCAAATATCCAATCGATATTTAGACCGCGATCTTTTTGTGAAGCCCAATCGCCTTCGTTCTGCCTTTGTTTCTTCCTCTGCAGATAAAGCAATACTTCAAGACAAAGAGCATTATAGGGTATTTGAACCTGCACTTGGCTTGCAAGGAGGACGGACCGCCTATTTCCACAATGCCATTGGAGGATATCACGGTGCTAAACCACGTCGTTTTGAAGAATTAATTGACCTTTTTCAACTGAAACAACACCAGCCCATCTTGAATATTCTCAATGTTAAATACATCCTATATACAAACGAAGAAGGTAAGACCCAACCCATACAAAATCCAGAGAATCTTGGATCTGCTTGGTTTGTTGAGAAATTAATTCCAAAGACAACAGCCGATGATATTTATCAGAATATGACCAGCATCGCATTTGAAAGCGAAGCTTTAGTTGAGACCTCCTCCCTAGATATTCCTTCTGCCTATGTAAAAGATTCTCTTGCTACAATTGTTTTAACGGAGAACCAACCCCATAAAAAAACGTATAGCTTTTCTTCTAAAGAAGATGCCTTTGTGGTTTTTTCTGAAATGTATTATGCCAAAGGTTGGACTGCCACCATTGACAATGTTTCTGCACCCATTTATCGAGTGAATTATGTATTAAGAGGGCTTAGCGTTCCAAATGGAAAGCATGTTATAAGCTTTACTTTTTCCCCTACTGTTATTCAACAGGGAAGTAGTTTACAGCTTATTGGAATAATTCTACTCCTCCTATTAGTCGTTTTCGGTATACGTGAATTAATCTACAACAAAGCACAAATGAAGTTATGGGAGTAGTTGCAAAACAATCTTTTTATAATGCACTGAGTGTTATACTTGCTTTTGGGATAGGAGCAATCAATACCGTTGTTTTTTATCCCCGCTTCATGGGGGAGGAACTTTATGGAATAATATTGATCCTTTTGGCAGAATCCAATATTCTGCAGCCCATTTTTTCCTTTGGTTTGCAGCATGCAGTAATCAAGTATTTTACCGCAGCAAGTTCCCAAAAAGAGCGGGACAAGCTTTTGCTTTTTTCTCTCTTTATACCCTTATTAATTATTCTCCCGAGTGGTTTTATCTTTTTCGGGAATTACGATCAGATAGCCGCCTATTTATCCACCCAGAACCCTGAAGTGGCAACTTTCACCTACCTCATTTTCGTTATTGCTGTTTCTACGGCCTATTTTGA
>CAJQKN010000030.1 GCA_905478905.1 uncultured Flavobacteriaceae bacterium
GCACAATGAATTTTGATTATAAAATCGTCTATAAAAATGAAGCTTGGATATGGACTTCTATTGCCGATATTGCGCTTGGTTTTGCCAAAATTGATTCAGAAGAATTTTTCAAAAAAACAGAAGATCGATTGGAAATTAATTCTCAATTAGAGTTTAGGCCAGAGAAGTCTTGGAAATGGTCGTCTAGTTTTAATCTAAAAACACAGAATACTCACGGATATATCTTTGCGGCGAATGAGAACAATTCAATTGAGCGCATCAAATCAACTAGTTTTTTTTCCCCAGCCTATATGCGCCTTGGTCTTGGAGCATCCTACAAAAAATCTGATGCCTTTGCTTTCCAGTTTGAACCCTTGACCGCTCGTGTCATTATTGTTGATCAAATTTTTACGCAATCCATTGGTCCAGAAGAAAGGTATTTTGGTGTCAAGCAAGGAGAAACTGCCCGTTGGGAAGCAGTAGCCTCTTTAGCAATGCAAAGCAAAGTTGAACTGTTGAAAAATGTCTTTTTCTCAAATAAAATAAGTTTGATCTCGAACTATTTGGAAGAGATGAAAAACGTCGATCTAGATTATACGGCTACCCTCAACATGAAAGTGAATGATTATTTGATTGCAAAGACTGAGATACAGTTGGTGTATGATGATAATGCACTTAGGGATTTACAACTGCGTCAAGTTTTTGGCATAGCCATTGGGTTTCCTTTTTAGCATTGTTTAAGCTTTTTAGTCCATTCTATCCGAATTCATTAAAAACCCTAAACAAGAAATTGTTTTGTAGTTTAGAGAAGCTATAAACTATAAAAATAGCCGAGAATAATTTCTTTCCCACTGCTTTATGGCTTAATTTTGTTACTCTAAATTGAATTAAATGAGTGCATTAATCAAGTCGTCTTTAGCTAGAAAGTATGCCATGGCACTTTCCGGTTTGTTTTTAGTATTATTCTTATTTCAGCATTTTACCATCAACCTTACCTCCGTTTTTAGCGAAACAGTTTTTAATGAGTTGTCCCATTTTATGGGAAACAACCCATTGGTGCAATTCGCACTGCAGCCCGTATTGATCTTTGGAGTAATTTTTCACTTCATCATGGGCTTTATTTTAGACCTTAAAAATCGAAGCGCACGCTCAAACAAATATGCAACCAACAACGGAGCTGCAAATTCTTCGTGGATGTCTCGAAACATGATCATCTCTGGAGCAGTTGTCCTGTCTTTTTTAGGCTTGCATTTTTATGACTTTTGGTTTCCGGAAATGAATTATAAATACATTGAGGCATTGCCTGAAAACCCAAATCGTTATTTTGAAGAAATGGTGCATAAATTTGAAAATCCAATTCGAGTCGGGCTTTATGTTATCTCCTTTGGCTTTTTAGCACTTCACCTCATGCACGGATTTAGTTCTTCATTTCAATCCTTAGGCGCAAACAACAAATACACACGAGCAATCAAAGGCTTTACAACGGCATTCGCCATTGGCATTCCGCTTGGCTTTGTTTTCATTGCTTTGTTTCATCATTTAACAGCATTTTAATATGGCAACCTTAGATTCAAAAATCCCTCAAGGGAAATTGGCCGATAAGTGGACCAACCACAAGAGTCATATCAACCTAGTCAGTCCAGCCAACAAGCGTTTAATCGATGTGATTGTTGTTGGGACAGGTTTAGCAGGAGCATCTGCTTCAGCAACCTTGGCTGAATTAGGCTACAATGTAAAAACATTTTGCTTTCAAGATTCTCCACGTCGAGCACATTCTATTGCTGCACAAGGAGGAATCAATGCGGCAAAAAATTATCAAGGAGATGGAGATTCTACCTACCGTCTTTTCTACGACACCATCAAAGGGGGAGATTATCGTTCAAGAGAATCCAATGTACACCGTCTCGCGGAGGTTTCAACCAATATTATTGATCAATGTGTGGCACAAGGAGTTCCCTTTGCACGTGATTATGGCGGTTTATTGGACAACCGTTCTTTTGGAGGTGTATTGGTTTCAAGAACCTTTTATGCAAAAGGGCAAACAGGACAGCAATTGTTATTGGGTGCCTATTCTGCCATGAACCGTCAAATTGGTCGTGGTAAAATAAAAATGTACAACCGTCATGAAATGATGGATTTGGTTCTTGTAGACGGAAAAGCCCGTGGAATCATTACCCGTAATTTAGTAGATGGAAAAATTGAACGCCATGGAGCACATGCTGTAGTCATTGCTTCTGGAGGATACGGAAATGTCTTTTTCCTTTCCACCAATGCCATGGGGAGTAATGTATCTGCTGGATGGAAAATCCACAAAAAAGGGGCGCATTTTGCAAACCCTTGTTTCACACAAATTCACCCAACCTGTATTCCTGTATCTGGAGAGCATCAATCTAAATTGACGTTGATGTCGGAGTCTTTACGAAATGACGGACGTATTTGGGTACCCAAAAATATTGAGGATGTAAAAGCCATACGTGAAGGGAAACTAAAACCAACTGAAATTGCTGAAGAAGATCGCGACTACTACCTAGAACGCCGTTATCCAGCCTTTGGAAACCTAGTGCCGCGCGATGTAGCCTCTCGTGCAGCCAAGGAACGTTGCGACGAAGGCTATGGGGTAAACAAAACAGGAGAAGCCGTTTATTTGGACTTCGCCTCTGCTATAACACGCTACGGAAAAGAACAAGCCCACGTAAAAGGCTTGGACGAAAACGACGCTGCTTTGGTCAAGAAATTAGGACAGGATGTTGTGCGTTCCAAGTATGGAAATCTTTTCCAGATGTATGAAAAAATTGTGGACCAAGATCCCTATGAAACGCCCATGATGATTTATCCTGCCGTCCATTATACCATGGGAGGAGTTTGGGTAGATTACAACCTAATGACAAGTATTCCTGGATGCTACGCCATTGGAGAAGCCAATTTCTCTGACCACGGGGCCAACCGACTAGGAGCCTCTGCGCTAATGCAAGGATTGGCCGATGGATATTTTGTTCTCCCCTATACAATTGGTGATTATTTGGCCGATGATATTCGTACGGGAACCATCAATACCGATTCTCCAGAATTTGAAGCCGCTGAAAAAGCCGTGAAAGATCAGATTGACGCCTTCATCAACAACAAAGGAAGCAATACGGTAGACTACTACCACAGAAAACTGGGAAAAATCATGTGGAATAAATGTGGTATGTCCCGAAACGCAACCGATTTAAAAGAAGCGATGGCTGAAATTAAAGCCCTGCGCGAAGACTTTTATAAAAACGTAAATGTTCCTGGAACAGCATACGAATTCAACGAGCAATTGGCTAAAGCTGGTCGTGTTGCCGATTTCCTTGAATTGGGAGAATTATTTGCTAAAGATGCCTTGGAAAGAACAGAATCTTGTGGAGGTCACTTCCGTGAAGAATCACAAACTCCCGAGGGTGAAGCCTTGCGGGACGACGAAAACTTTACCTTCGTTTCCGCATGGGAATACAAAGGAGAACCTGCCGATGCCGTTTTGTGTAAAGAAGAATTGAACTATGAAGAGATTGAAGTAAAAACACGTTCCTATAAATAATAGACGATGAAACTAACATTAAAAATTTGGCGACAAGCAAATGCTGATGCCACTGGAAGTATTGAGACCTATTCCGTAGATAATATATCGCCAGATATGTCTTTTTTGGAAATGATGGACGTACACAATGAAGAATTAATTGCAAAGGGAATTGATCCAGTTGCTTTTGATCATGATTGTCGTGAAGGAATTTGTGGGATGTGTTCTATGTACATCAACGGGGAAGCCCACGGCCCCGACCGTTTGGTAACTACCTGTCAATTACACATGCGTAAGTTTAAAGATGGGGATACAATCACCATTGAACCTTTCCGCGCAAATGCCTTTCCTGTTGTAAAAGATCTAGCGGTAGACCGCTCTGCCTTTGATCGTATTCAACATGCAGGAGGTTTTATAAGCGTGAATACTTC
>CAJQKN010000031.1 GCA_905478905.1 uncultured Flavobacteriaceae bacterium
ATTAGCGAACGGTAATCCAGCATAGGGAAAACATTGGTGGAAAAAATTCCACTTGCTCCAAGCAAAGACACCTTGATCCGTTGTCCTGTTTGTTGTTGTAATTCTACTCCAGGGGAATTAATCAGTGCACGAACAGGAGAAATAGATCCACCCGATTTAGAGACCTGTGCTGCAGAAATAACAGAAACGGCCGCAGGGGCTTCCTGTAATTTTTCTGCCTTTCTAGAAGCAGAAACAATGATTTCATCGAATCGGTTTCCGAAGTTGAGGCGAAAAGTTTGTGCGTCTAATGAATTATAGGTGTAGCTCAATGTTTCAAAACCAACAAAGGATATTTCAAGTTCAATGGGTAGTTGAGCATTGGTTCGCAGCGAAAAACTTCCGTCTTCATTTGAGACAGTTCCATTAGAGGTTCCTTTCAGAACAATTGAAGCGCCATAGAGGGCATTGCCATCTTCATCAAGGACAGTCCCTGAAATGGTGTTTTGCGCAAAAATAAAACAGGATACAATAAGGGCTAGGGGTAGCACTAGAGCTTTTAAAGAAAAATTCATTTTTTATAAGATTTGGGTCTATCAAATATGAAAAAAATTTACTGTGCAACCAAAAAAATCGATGAAAAAACATATATTTGCATCACATTCTGAACAAACGTATGGGAGACTTAAGGTCTTCTTTTTTTTTAAATGAGTTTTAAAGAGCAAGTAGAGCAGTTGGTGAAAGCGGCCTTGGATGAAAATCCAACCCTCTTTTTGATAGATTTGTCCATTGGAGGTGACAATACTATTCGCATCCTCCTAGATGGGGATGAAGGTGTTACTCTTCAAGCCTGTATGGAAGTTAGTCGCAAGGTAGAGCATAACCTCGATCGCGAAGAAAACGACTTTTCATTGGAGGTAAGTTCATGTGGTGTTGGATCGCCATTAACCCTTCCCCGACAGTTTAAAAAGAATGTAGATCGGAAACTAGAAGTGGTTGACAGTGAAGATAAATTGGTGCAAGGAACCTTGATCACTGTGACTGAAGATTCTTTTACCCTTGAGTGGAAAGCCCGTGAGCCCAAGCCCATTGGAAAAGGGAAAGTGACCGTAACAAAGACAAGAGAATTTAAATATGGCAGTTTTAAAAACGCCAAAGTAATCGTATCTATTTAAATATAAAACTATGGAGAATTTAGCATTAATTGATTCATTTTCAGAATTTAAAGACGAAAAGTTAATCGACCGAGTTACCTTAATGGTTATTCTGGAAGAGGTTTTTCGAAATACCCTGAAACGCAAGTTTGGATCGGATGAGAATTTTGACATTATCATTAACCCAGACAAAGGAGATTTAGAAATTTGGCGAAACAGGATTGTGGTTGCCAACGGAGAAGTTGAGGATCCCAACCAAGAAATTGAACTTTCAGAAGCACAAAAAATTGAGCCTGACTTTGAGGTTGGAGAAGACGTTTCTGAAGAAGTAAAACTGATCGACCTTGGACGACGTTCTATTTTATCATTGCGTCAAAACCTTGTTGCTAAAATTCATGAGCACGATTCTACCAATATCTTCAAACAGTTTAAAGAATTGGAAGGTGAATTGTATACTGCTGAGGTACACCACATTAGAAGCCGAGAGGTAATTTTATTGGATGATGACGGGAATGAGCTTATCCTTCCCAAAGACCGACAAATTGGCGCAGATTTTTACCGTAAAGGGGATAATGTCCGCGGAATCATTGAATCGGTTGAATTGCGCGGAAACAAGCCTAGAATCATCTTTTCTAGAACGTCACCTAAATTTTTAGAAAAACTTTTTGAACAAGAAATACCCGAGGTTTTCGATGGCTTGATCAACATTAAAAAGGCGGTTCGCATTCCAGGAGACAAAGCAAAAGTAGCGGTAGATTCTTATGATGATAGAATTGATCCAGTAGGTGCTTGTGTGGGAATGAAAGGTTCACGAATCCATGGTATTGTTCGTGAATTAGGGAATGAAAACATTGATGTTATCAATTATACCAGTAACTTACAACTCTATATTACCCGTGCCCTTTCTCCAGCCAAAGTCAATTCATTGAAAATTGATGAAGAAAACAAACGCGTTCAGGTCTTCTTGAATCCAGAAGAGGTGTCAAAAGCCATTGGACGAGGAGGAAACAACATTCGTTTGGCCGGACAATTGACGGGTTTTGAAATTGATGTGTACCGTGAAGGAATGGAAGAAGATGTCGAGCTTGCAGAATTCTCTGATGAGATCGAAGGCTGGGTAATAGAAGAATTTAAGAAAGTAGGTTTAGATACCGCAAAAAGTGTTTTAGAATTAGAACTGAATGAACTAATAAAACGCACCGATTTGGAGGACGAAACCATTGAAGAAGTAGTTAAAATATTGAAAGAAGAGTTTGAAGAATAGCAAAAGAGTTTATTTTTTCTATTTTTGATACCGCATAAACAAATCTATGTCAGACCAACCAACATTGCGCTTAAACAAAGTTTTACGTGAGTTAAACATTTCGCTTGATAGAGCAGTTGAGCATCTATCGCAGATGGGCCATGAAATTGAAGCCCGTCCAACCACGAAAATCACGCAAGAAGTGTACACGATTTTATCGGATGAGTTTCAAACCGATAAATCAAAAAAGGATGCTTCAGCTGAAATTAGTGAAGAAAAGCGAAAAGAAAAGGAGAACCTTCGCTTACAACAAGAAAAACTTGAGCAAGAAAAACTTGAGCGCGAAAAAGCCCAACAAGAGGTCATAAAAGCACGTGCAGCGATAAAAAAACCCAAGGCAGTTGGTAAAATAGATTTAGCACCCAAAAAAGCAGCCACGCCAAAAGCTGTACCAGTTAAAAAGGACGAAGTCAAAGAAAAGCCAGCTCCTGAAGCTCCTAAAGAGACACCTATAATAGATACCCCCGCACCAGTAGCAGAGGTTAAAGAGGTCGAAGTTAAAAAAGAAGCTGTTGTTGAAGAAAAGCCCAATGAAAATGTTGTTGCCGCCGCTGCACCTGTGACTGAAGCAGTAGAAAAGCCGGTTGAAACTTCTACAGAACCCCTTGCTGAGGGAACTCCTGAAGAAGGAGAGAAGCTAACCACTCAATATGCAAAATTAACTGGACCCAAGAAAACAGGTCAAACCATTGATCTTAATGCGTTTAAACAAAAAGAGAAAAGCGTAGAAGATGCGCGTAAAAAACGCCGTAAACGAATTAGCAAAGATACTGGAGTTAAACCCAAACCTAGTACTGCAAGCAGCACTGGGCGCAATGCTGGCCCAAAATCACGCACACGACCTCAACAAGTCGCTAAGGTCGAGCCAACAGATGAAGAAGTTCAAAAGCAAATCCGTGAAACATTAGAAAAGCTTCAAGGAAAGTCTAATAAATCTAAAGGAGCCAAATATCGTCGAGACAAACGTGTACAACACCGTCAGAAAACAGAAGAAGAACTAGCACAACAGGAAGCGGAAAGCAAGGTGTTGAAAGTCACCGAGTTCATTACTGTCGGTGAGATTGCAACCCTAATGGAAATTGGCGGGACTGAAATTATTTCTGCCTGTATGAGTTTAGGAATCATGGTGACCATGAATCAACGACTCGACGCTGAAACCCTCAGTATAGTTGCTGACGAATTTGGTTTCCAAGTAGAATTTGTAAAAAGTGATCTTGAAGACAATTTCGAAGACGAAGAAGTTGAAAACGATGAAAATCTTGAGCCCAGAGCTCCAATTGTTACTGTGATGGGACACGTAGATCATGGAAAAACATCCTTATTGGATTATATCCGTGAGGAAAACGTCATTGCAGGAGAATCTGGAGGAATTACCCAACACATCGGTGCTTATTCAGTTAGCCTAAAGACAGGTCAAAAAATCACCTTCTTGGATACACCTGGTCACGAGGCCTTTACAGCCATGCGTGCGCGGGGAGCTCAAGTAACAGACATCGCCATAATCGTTATTGCAGCAGATGATAGCATTATGCCTCAAACCAAAGAAGCCATCAGTCACGCACAGGCTGCGGGAGTGCCCATAATCTTTGCAATCAACAAAGTAGATAGAGAAACAGCCAACCCCGAAAAAATTAAAGAAGG
The DNA here is from genome assembly GCA_905478905.1 of uncultured Flavobacteriaceae bacterium. Lineage (GTDB taxonomy): Bacteria > Bacteroidota > Bacteroidia > Flavobacteriales > Flavobacteriaceae > Arcticimaribacter. Next base: position 4,078 of record CAJQKN010000031.1, read on the forward strand.
CCTTGCTGGTATGAATTTAATGGTTGAAGATTGGGGAGGTAAAATACAATCCCAAGATATTTCTGCCTTGAAAGGGACAGGTGTGCAAGAATTACTTGAAAAAGTATTACTCGAAGCAGAACTACTTGAACTAAAAGCAAACCCTAACCGTAAATCGAAAGGAACGGTTGTAGAAGCCTATTTGGACAAAGGACGTGGATATGTATCTACCATTTTGGTTCAAACAGGAACCCTTAAAATTGGAGACTATATCCTTGCAGGTAAACACAGTGGAAAAATTAAAGCCATGTTCGATGAACGCGGAAATGATGTTCTAGAAGCTCCACCCTCTACACCAATATCGATTTTAGGATTAGACGGTGCACCACAAGCAGGAGACAATTTCAATGTCTTGGAAGATGAACGTGAGGCAAAGCAAATTGCCGCCAAACGAACACAATTACTCCGTGAACAAAATGTTCGTACACAACGTCACATTACTTTGGATGAAATTGGACGCCGAATTGCTTTAGGCGATTTCCAAGAACTAAACATTATTCTCAAAGGAGATGTTGATGGATCTGTTGAAGCTTTGACCGATTCATTGCAAAAACTATCCACCGAAGAAATTCAGGTAAACATCATCCACAAAGGAGTAGGAGCAATCACAGAATCGGATGTTTTATTAGCTTCTGCATCTGATGCAATTGTAATTGGGTTCAATGTGCGCCCAATGGGGAATGCACGAACGATTGCTGAGAAAGAAGAAATTGATATTCGTTCCTATTCAATTATTTATGACGCAATTAATGAGGTGAAAGATGCCATGGAAGGAATGCTTTCTCCAGAAATGAAAGAAGAGATTTCTGGTACTGCTGAAATTCGTGAAACCTATAAGATTTCTAAAGTTGGTACCATTGCTGGTTGTATGGTTCTTACGGGGAAAATTTATCGTAATAGTGGTGTTCGAATTATCCGTGAAGGAATTGTGGTTTACACAGGAACATTGTCTTCTTTAAAACGTTTTAAAGACGACGTGAAAGAAGTAGCCAAAGGCTATGATTGCGGATTGCAAATTAAGAATTACAATGATATTAAGAATGAGGATATTGTTGAATTCTTCCAAGAAGTTGCCGTCAAAAAAACCTTATAGATTGTTGGGTTCCAATAAGAAAGCTGAAGGATACTCTTTTCGAATTTCCTCGAGTTTTTGATTTGCAACATTGAGATCCTTAAAGCGGCCAACACGTACTTTGTAGTTGGGTGTTTCAAAACTTAACTCAGCTTCCCAGTCTGGATGCGCCTCTTTGAAAGCAGTAAGAATACGCTCTGCGGCAGTATTATTACCATAATACAATTGAATGGCATAATACTGGGCATTAAAGATTTGCTTATTCAGCGTTTTTTTCTGTTCAATAAGCATTTTAACAGCCTCTGAGGTTTCTATAGTACTTGTTTTTTCTTGGGCAAAAACTGTTGAACCTAAACTTGCTATTAGGAAAAAGTAAATAAGGGATATTCGTCTACATTGCTTCATTCTACAAAGTAAAGAATTTTCAAGCTTATTCTTATTTTCTTCAACAAAATTAGCAGCTTATTTAGATTCAATACAAATTAGAGAAATGCAAATAAGAACCTTTTCCAATACGGGGGCTATGTCTTATTTTTGTGTCGGATTTTAGGCATCAAATTGATGATCTACATTAATATTTAATTATAGTATGAGGAAGATTAGCCTTGACGCTGTCGCAGGAGTAAAGAATATCGTTCTAGCGTTAGTAATTACGATGTCTTTTACTGTAAATGCGCAGGACGCCGACCCAATGGCAGGAAAGAAACTATTCAATGCCAATTGTGCGGCCTGTCACAAGCTCAACAAAAAGGCAGTTGGCCCTGCATTGAAGGGAGTTTCGGCCAAGTATGATAAAGAGTGGTTGTACAGCTGGATAAAAAATAGTTCAGCCATGATCAAAGCTGGCGATGCGCAAGCAGTTGCCATTTGGGAAGAATACAACAAGACTGCCATGACGGCTTTTCCGTTATTATCTGATTCAGACATTGACAATATTCTTGCCTACACCGATTATACTCCACCTGCACAAGCCGTAGCTGCTGGAACTACTGCTCCTGTGGCTGCACAAGATTCTTTTTCGAACGATATTATTCTAGGTGCATTAGCCCTTGTTTTTGGTATTCTGGTCATGATGTTGATTCTTGTCAACAGAACCTTACAAAAAATTGCCGCTGCACAAGGAGTTGAATTAGCCCCTAAAGAAGAAAAACCAGCTCGCCGTCCATTATGGCAAGCATTTGCGCAAAATCAATTCTTGGTCCTAATTTCTGTAGTATTCCTACTTTTATCCAGTGCTTATTTTGCTTATGGTTACCTAATGCAAGTTGGCGTTGACCAAGGATATATGCCCGTTCAGCCCATCCATTATTCACACAAAATTCACGCTGGAGCCAACCAAATAGAATGTAAGTATTGTCACTCTTCAGCACGGGTGTCCAAGCATTCAGGAATTCCTTCTTTGAATGTATGTATGAACTGTCACCAGAACATTGCCGAATACAATGGAGAAGAAGATTTAGAAAATGGTTACACCAAAGATTTCTACACCAAAGAAATTAAAAAATTATATGCCGCTGTAGGTTGGGACGAAGAAAACCAACAATACACAGGAAAAACAGAGCCAGTGAAGTGGGTGCGTATTCACAATTTACCGGACTTTGTGTACTTCAACCATGCGCAACACGTACAAGTTGGTCAGATTGAATGTCAAACATGTCACGGACCTGTTGAAGAAATGGAAGTGATGTATCAATATTCTCCTTTAACCATGGGATGGTGTATCAACTGTCACCGTGAAACAAACGTTAAGGTTGAGAACAATGAGTACTATTCAAAAATACATGAGGCACTCTCCAAGAAATATGGAGTAGAAAAACTCACAGTCGCTCAAATGGGAGGCTTAGAGTGTGGAAAGTGTCACTATTAAAACGAGCTTAAACAGAAGAATGTCTTATGGCAGCAAATAAAACCTATTGGAAAAACGCAGAGCAACTCAACGAGAATTCTCCCTTAGTTGATCAGCTAGAGCAAAAAGAATTTGCCGAATATGTTCCAGTAAACGAATTTTTAGAAGACAAAGAGTCTCTAGAGGACAGTAGTACATCACGTCGTGATTTCTTGAAATATGTTGGATTCTCAACCGCAGCGGCGTCGCTTGCTGCCTGTGAAGGACCAGTAATTAAGTCTGTGCCTTATGTTGTTCAGCCAGAACAAATTCGTCCAGGTGTTGCCAACTATTACGCAACAGCAATAGCCGATGGATTTGATTATGGGAGTATTCTAATTAAAACACGTGAAGGGCGTCCAATCAAGGTAGAGAACAATCCAGATGCACCAACGCTAGGAGGAGCAAATGCACGTGTTCATGCCTCTGTATTATCGATGTACGATACCCAACGCTTACAGGGCCCAAAAGCAAATGGAAGCGATATTAGTTGGGAAGATTTACACCTTCAGGTAGGTGCCAAGTTAAATGCTCTAGCAGTAACAGGAAAAGAAGTTGTTCTTCTTACCCAAACATTTGCAAGTCCTACCACGACAAAAATCATTGCAGCCTTTTTAGCAAAATATCCCAATGTTAAACATGTTTCATTTGACACGGTTGCTTCATCTGATGCAGTAGCCGCTTTTGAAGAGGCCTATGGGGTTCGCGCTTTAGCCGATTATGACTTTAGTAAAGCGGAGACAATTGTTTCTGTAGGTGCAGATATATTGGGTGACTGGCAAGGTGGAGGTTACGATTCGGGCTATTCCAAATCACGTGTACCACACAAACACCATGGAAAAGCTAGCATGTCGAAACATTTCCAGTTTGAAGCGAACATGACCTTGAGTGGAGCAGCGGCTGACCATCGTGTGCCTGCAACTCCATCAGCACAAAAAAACATTTTAGCACACATCTATGGCGCCTTGATGGGAACAGCAGTTTCTGGCACTTTGAGTGATGCACATCAAGCGAAAGTAACCGCTGCCATTGCTGCACTTAAAGCAGCAGGAGATAAGGGAGTTGTTGTTTCGGGGATTCAAGACCAAGGAGCACAAGCGCTAGTCCTTGCAATCAACAATGCATTGGGAAGTCAGGTAATGGACGCAGATAGCCCACGTTTGATTCGTCAAGAAAACGGAACAGAGGTAAAAGCAGTTATAGATTCAGTAGTTGCTGGGACACTTGGAGGACTCATTACTGTTGGGATCAATCCAGCCTTTACCCTACCCGAAGGAAAAGCATTTGCTGATGGGATGAGAAAATTAGATTTATCGGTTGCCTTTAGCATGAAAGAAGATGAAACAGCTTCTGCCGCACAATATATTGCTGCTCTTCCACATTATTTGGAATCATGGGGAGATTACGAATTTAAGGCAGGTCATTTTGCTTTGGCCCAGCCAACCATTCGTCCTCTATTCGATACACTTCAATTCCAAGATGCAATATTGAAATGGACTGGAAGTGAACAGAGTTATTACGATGCGATTCAGGACAATTGGTCTGCTAATATCCTTGGTGGGAACTCATGGAATTCTGTTTTACATGACGGTTACTTTAGCACAAATAGCTCGAACAAAGCCAACTATTCGTCAAGGGATTTATCTTCAACCGTAAATGCTCTTGCAACGGCAAAGGCAGAAGGAATGGAATTGACCCTTTACACCAAAACTGGAATGGGAGACGGACAACAGGCTAACAACCCTTGGTTGCAAGAATTCCCAGACCCCATTACCCGTGTAACCTGGGACAACTATTTAACTGTCTCTGCTTCAGATGCCAATGCTCTTGGTCTTAAAAACGTGAACGTTGCCAATGGTGCGCTCAATGGGAGCTATGCCAAAGTAACTGTTGGCGAAACTAGCCTAACAGTTCCAGTTGTTATTCAACCAGGACAAGCCAAAGGATCTGTAGGTTTGGCCTTGGGCTATGGAGAGCGAATGGGTGTACAAGATGAAATGCAAATTGGAGTAAATGCATTTGCCTTTTACTACAACGCAAAAGATGTACAAGTGGCTTCGGTAAGTTTAGCCGATGGATACCACGAATTTGCCTGTACACAGCTACACAATACCTTAATGGGAAGAGGAGATATTGTAAAAGAAACTACGCTAGAAGTATTCAATACAAAAGATAAGTCATACTGGAATGCGGTACCCATGGTATCAAAAAACCACATAGAACAAGAAGTTACTTCACCAGAGGTAGATATGTGGCAAAATTTTGATCGCTCCATTGGACATCATTTTAACCTTTCGATTGATTTAAATGCCTGTACAGGATGTGGCGCTTGTGTGATTGCATGTCATGCTGAAAACAATGTCCCTGTCGTTGGAAAAACAGAAGTTAGACGCTCTCGCGATATGCACTGGTTGCGTATTGACCGCTATTATTCTTCAGAAGAAACATTTGAAGGTGATTTAACCACCAAAGAAAATATTTCAGGAATTGGTGACTCGCTTACCACATTTGGACGTATGGAGCAAGCTTCAGAAAATCCACAGGTTACCTTCCAACCCGTAATGTGTCAGCATTGTAATCATGCGCCTTGTGAAACAGTATGTCCGGTAGCAGCTTCTTCACATGGTCGTCAAGGGCAAAACCACATGGCCTATAACCGTTGTGTAGGAACCCGTTACTGTGCAAACAACTGTCCTTATAAAGTACGTCGATTCAACTGGTTCTTGTACAACAAAAATGATGAATTTGATTACCACATGAACAATGATCTTGGTCGAATGGTATTGAATCCAGATGTAGTTGTTCGTTCAAGAGGAGTCATGGAAAAATGTTCAATGTGTATTCAAAAAACGCAGAAGACCATTTTAGATGCCAAGTTAGATGGACGTGAAATTGTAGATGGTGAATTCCAAACGGCATGTTCTGCAGCCTGTAGTAATGGAGCTATGACCTTTGGAGACATCAACGATAAAGAAAGTAAAGTCGCTGAATTGAAAGCAAACGACAGAATGTATCACTTGTTGGAGAGCGTTGGGACAAAACCCAATGTGATGTATCAAACAAAAGTGAGAAACCTATAAAATAACTAGATAAAGCAATCGCATATGGCCTCGCATTACGAAGCACCGATTCGAAAACCCTTAGTCACTGGAGATAAATCCTATCATGATGTTACCATTGATGTAGCAGCACCAGTCGAGGGAAAAGCCAACCACCAATGGTGGATTGTTTTTGGAATCGCATTATCTGCTTTCCTTTGGGGAGTAGGATGTATCATTTACACCATTTCAACTGGAATTGGGACTTGGGGTCTTAATAAAACAGTTGGTTGGGCATGGGATATTACCAACTTTGTTTGGTGGGTAGGAATTGGACACGCAGGAACTTTGATCTCTGCTGTACTTCTTTTATTTCGTCAAAAATGGCGTATGGCCATCAACCGTTCTGCAGAAGCAATGACCATTTTTTCTGTCATCCAAGCAGGATTGTTTCCCATCATTCACATGGGACGTCCATGGCTGGCCTACTGGGTACTGCCTATTCCTAATAGTTTTGGTTCATTATGGGTAAACTTTAACTCTCCTTTATTGTGGGATGTATTTGCGATTTCGACTTATTTATCTGTGTCGCTCGTCTTTTGGTGGACAGGTTTATTGCCTGATTTCGCCATGATTCGTGACCGTGCAGTGCGTCCATTCCAAAAAAAGATCTACTCTTTATTGAGTTTTGGATGGTCGGGTAGAGCAAAAGATTGGCAGCGTTTTGAAGAAGTATCCTTGGTATTGGCTGGTTTAGCAACACCGCTTGTACTTTCTGTTCATACCATTGTATCCTTTGACTTTGCAACCTCTGTTATTCCTGGATGGCATACCACCATTTTCCCTCCCTACTTTGTAGCAGGAGCGATCTTCTCAGGTTTTGCGATGGTAAACACCTTATTGATCATCATGCGTAAAGTGTCGCATCTCGAAGATTATATTACGGTACAACACATTGAGTTGATGAATATTGTCATCATGATTACTGGATCTATTGTTGGGGTTGCCTACATTACCGAGCTGTTTATTGCTTGGTATTCAGGAGTTGAATACGAACAATATGCATTCCTCAACCGTGCAACAGGACCCTACTGGTGGGCCTATTGGGCGATGATGAGCTGTAATGTTTTTTCACCACAGTTTATGTGGTCCAAAAAACTTAGAACA
>CAJQKN010000032.1 GCA_905478905.1 uncultured Flavobacteriaceae bacterium
TTCTTTTCCCGTCATCATAAGGCGGTTTTTACGCATCATGATACTTTCTTCCATGCACACTTTATCGCCAACAATCGTCAAGTATTAGGTCATATCGATGAAATTTATTTCAATTCCTCCAGTGTAAGTCTTAAAGTATCAAAATAAATTTTTGTTTTAAATAGGACAAAACTCAACTCATTTAGGCTCAATAAATGATCTTTCCATCAAATCTCTGGGTATAAATCCTATATTTTCTATGCACTTTCTACCTATTTGAGGTTTATAGTACACCTGCTTTCTTGAGGGAAAAGATAATTTTGTAAATAAAACTTTACATTTTATTAATTTATAATTACTTTTGTCAAAAAAACTTTACAAAATGAAAGAAGAAAGAAAAAAAAGGTTGATTCGACTAGCGATTTGGACTTGGTCTTGGGTTGCTACATTGGCGGTTGCTACATTTGGTCCCAAATATATTTGGGAGGAGAACACATTTTGGACAACTTTAGCAATCGGTCTTAATCTTGTTAATGGAGTCTTGATGATTAGTGCAAATAGATCATTATTCAATCATTATGATGAACTTGAACGTAAAATTCACCTTGAATCAATGGGGTTAACGCTCGGTTTAACCGTTGTGACGGGCTTAAGCTATTCACTTTTAGATCAAACCAACCTAATATCGTCAAATGCTGAAATCAGCTTCCTAGTGATGTTTATCTCTATTACTTACCTAGTCACTTTAATGATCAATAGAAAACGATATCTATGAAAAATAGAGTTCACGGTCTAAGAAAACAAAGAAAACTCACACAGGAGCAATTGGGAGAAATAATAGGAGTCTCAAGACAAACAATTAATGCAATTGAAAAAGAAAAATTTGATCCAAGCTTACCTACTGCATTCAAAATGGCAAAATTATTTCAACTCCCCATTGAGGAATTCTTCTTTTTTGAAGAAGATAAATAATGAAACGAAAAGATATAATCCCTTCCTTGAAATCAGATGAGTGCTGTCCTCTTGACTGATGAATCTATATAGTGAGAACAGCGATTTATATTGCTGTGACTTTAGTTACCAAATATTTCTTCTAGATAGTATAGATTTGATTAACTATAAATAAATTTAAAATGAAAAAAGTATTATTCTTGGTGGCTATATTTTCGGTCACCTCTTTATTTTCGCAAAACACATTTCAACTGTGGAATTTTAACGCAAAAGATGGAATGGAAGGGGCAATTGCAAAACTTGCAGATGAGCAATGGGGCGATGCCAAATTCAAATCTGGCGGTATCCAAATTGAAAGAATTGGTCACGGAGACAATCCATGGTCACACAGAGTAATTCTCTTTGGAGAAATTGGTAAAATTGGAAGAGTCGATGGAGATGTTACGGACACCGAATGGGCATTATTTCAAGAAAAATTTAATAATTTAGTTGAAGAATGGGGAACCTCATATGCAGGAAGATTTATGAGTATTGAAGGAGGCTCTTGGGTAGACTATCCATACGTTCAAATTTATGATCTTAATTTAAACGACCCATTAGCCTTTAAAAATGCTCACGATAAATTGGTGAAACAAACCTCAAAAACCAGAGGCGAAAGACCTGTTGCTTTTGGAGCCTATGATATAGGTGGTGGAAAAAATGTTACCCATTGGGTCGCAATTGGTTCAAAAGATTTTAATGACCTCATGGCCCAAAAAGCAATTGAAGAAACCTATGTAAAAGAATGGGCAGAATGGTCGAAAAATAATGGTGGGGCAACAATAATAGCAAACTATTCGCTTAATGTGCTTGCAGCATTTACAAATAACTAATGGCTGATATTCTATTTTGAATACATCACACAAACCCTTGTCAATACAAGAGTTTGTCAGTATTTACTCATCATTCAACGGCAATTTGCCTAAGGCTTCTCTTTGTGGACTGATAGGGAAAAATAAAAAAATGTCCTCTTTAATTTTAGTGTGTGACTTTTGGCACACAATTTATAATTTCAATCTCCTAAATTTGAGTGTAAACATAAATCAAAATAGAATGAAAAAACTAGTCTTTTTATGCTCATGCTTTCTAATGCTTTCCTGTCAAGAAGCAAAAACAGTTGAGGAAGCTGTAAAACTCTCTCCAACTGCAGAAGCCATTAAACAATACAAAGTCACTTTTGAATGGCAAAATGGCTATGAATCTTGGTCAAAAGTTCCAACAACTGATGACTATCATATGTCTGCACCGCTAATTGGTCTAGAAGCTACAGGTGCTGCTGAAATCGAAGAAATCATCTTTGGATTTGTCAACGAAAACGAATTGAAACAAGAGCTAGTAGATATTGTAGAAATGGGAAGTTATGTTACTTGCTTTTTGAAATTAACCACCAAAACAGGAGAAGTTATTGACGGTGTAGAAGTTTTTAAACTAGACAAAGAAGGAAGAGTAGAAAAAATTTGGGCACTATAACATTAAAAATTATTATTATTAATAACGCAAAAGATATTATAAAAGTAAGACTTCACGATGCAATAGTTGGTCTATTATATTTAGGATCAATAATACTCGCGAGTCAATTTGGATTTGATTGGATTTATATGGCAGTAGCAGTTGCCATACTTCAGATTATAAGTCCAATAACAAAGTTTTGTCCTGTATATACAATCTTAAATAAATTGATGCCGGACACCACTCCAATGCAAAATGGGAAATAAAATCATTTTTAGGATAATCATCAAATTAATTTTTGTGTGACTTTTGACATAAAATTTACTGTTGAAATCCTCTGTATTTAATCTTAAACTATAAAGAAAAATAAAATGAAAAAACTACTATTTACCTTGCTATTAACAGCAATGTGTTCCACTGCATTTTCACAAGATGCTGCCTTAACAGCTGAAGAGAAAAAAGAACTTTTAGCCGCAAGCCCTTTTAACTCTGTTTATCCCGAATCAATTTTGAAAAGCGCTAACACTTATTTTAACGCCCAAATGGGGTTGTATAAAGAAGGTGCAATCGCTGAAAAGGAAGCGCATTTGGTCGCCCTTGGAACCTCTGCAGCAGTTAAATGCCAATACTGCATCCCCTATCATATTTCTGAATTAAAAAGGCTAGGTGCATCTGAAAATGAAATAAAAACAGCTGTTCTTATTGCCGCAGATATCATGAAAATGAGTACTCTCTTCTACGGAAATGAGTTTGATTTAGCGGCATTTAAAAAGATGCTTAGTGGCGAATAATTAGCGGCAAACTACTATCGGCTCTAATAAGTTATAAATACCGTCACTGTTTAAAAAAACAGTGACGGTATTTTCGTCTATACACCAAACTGAACGCCCAAAAGAATACAGAGCTATAGCGAAGACTAGAATTTGAAGAATCACAATCATTGCCAAAAAATAGCAAAATGTTAACTTCTCCTAGATTCATAATGAAACTGATTAAACGACAACTCTTATAATACGCCTAAGGGCATATAGGCAATGTATGGTTCAATAAATTCATCTGTTCCAAAAGAATCAACCAAATACTTATACAGATTGAAGCCAAAGGAAGTTCTATTCCCAATGGTTTAAAAGGCATTCGAAATAAAACAAGATGGTTAGTAATTATGTATATTTGTTAAACAAACTATATCTAATATGAAACTTCAGCTTACACTTCTACTTACATTGGTATTGGTCTCTTTTTCACATCCGAGTGCGAACATAACTTCCCAAGAATTTCAAGGCAAAGCCTATTACTTCTCTCAATCAAAAATGGATTTGGGCAATTGGGGCGCACGTATGAGCGAGGCACAAAAGAAACAAATGAAAGATCGCTTGAAAAATAGGCTAGAAAAAACATATATATTGAGTTTCACAAAAGAGGAATCCTTCTTTAAGGAAGAAGAAAAGGTCGCTGCCTATTCGGGCGCAACCGACTCATGGGGAAGTAATTTTACTCGTGGACCTCAATACAAAAACATCAAAGAAAATAAACTGGTTCAAGAACAAGAATTCTATGGGAAGAAATTTCTGGTAAAAGATCAATTGCAGGCCATTGAATGGACGATGGGAACAGCATCTAAACTTATCGGAAAATACATGTGTTTTAAAGCAACGGCCTCTGTCCCAACAGCTGAACTAAGTTGGTATAATTTCTCCTGGCAAGACCTCAGAGATCAACCCGAAGATGACACCATTCAAATGACTGAGGTAGAAGCCTGGTATACCTTACAAATTCCTCTGCGCCATGGACCTGCTGAGTACTGGGGATTACCTGGGTTAATTCTAGAGGTGAGTGCTGGAAACACCACTATCTTGTGTTCACAAATTGTTCTAAATCCAAAGGAAAAAATCGACATTAAAATTCCAGAAAAAGGAAAGGAAATCACCAAAAATGATTACCAAACGACCATCAAAAGTAAAATGATGGAAATGAGAAACAATCGCGGTCGTAGAAGAAGCTAATCGCTGAAATAATTTTCCTAACGCATACTATCATTTTAGAATGAAAAAAATAAGTTTTGTCGGATTACTACTTTCTTCTCTTGTGGCCTTTGGCCAAATTAGCTTCAAAGGAGTCATTAAGGATACTCTTGAAAATCCGTTGGAACTAGCCAGTCTAGTTGCCATAAACAAAGAAACAAATGGCTTTGAATCCTATGTTATAACGGATGATCTTGGGCAATTCAAATTAGACCTTAAAGAAAACACGAGCTACAACATACAAATTAGCTATATCGGGCTCCAAACCATTAACGACAACATCACAACCGCTCAAGCAAATCTCATCAAAGATTATGTACTTAAATCAGAATTTGCCTTGGATGAAGTAGAACTTGTCTATAAAATGCCTGTTGCAATTAAAGGAGACACTCTGGTCTACAATGCCGATGCCTATAAAAATGGCTCCGAAAGAAAATTAGAAGACATCATCGAAAAATTACCCGGTGTAGAAATCAATGAAAGTGGCCAAATAGAGGTCGAAGGAAAAGTGGTCAACAAATTAATGGTGAATGGAAAGGATTTTTTTGATGGAGACACAAAAATTGCGACAAAAAACATTCCATCCAACGCTGTAGATAAAATACAAGTACTGCGAAACTATGCTGAAGTAGGTCAATTGAGTTCGGTGCGAAACAACCAAGACAATGTTGCCATAAACATTAAACTCAAAGAAGGAAAAGAAAGTTTTTGGTTTGGTAATTTAACTGCTGGAACGGGGAATGCGCCAAACGAAACTCTGTATTTAGCTCAACCAAAACTGTTTTATTACAGTCCAAAATACAGCATCAACTTTATCGGTGATCTAAATAATATTGGAGAGGTTGCCTTGTCGAGAAGAGACATTAGAGGTTTTGGAGGTGGTTTTAATGCACCCAGTAGAAATAGTGGAACAAGTATAAACCTTGGAGATAATAGCCTTAATTTTTTAACCAATCAGGGTAATGCGCTCAAAATTGAAAATAAATTAGCCACTGCCAACTTCAGCTATTCTCCAAGCAAAGCCATGGATTTAAGTGGTTTTTTGATTTTTAACAACAGTAAAATTCTTTCCAAAGAAGTCAACTTTGTCCAGTACTCTAATCCAGATTTAAATATCCCAGACGAGTCGACCGAGCAGAATAGCAACGAACGCTCTAATCAAGGATTAATCAAATTTAGTGCTTCCTATAAGCCAAACTTCAGTAACCAAATTGACTATGATGTTTTGGCCCGTATGTCTGATGACAAACAACAGCAAAGTATCTTCTCTTCCGTAATTGGAAACACCAATCAGACCGACGAAGTAACACCCTACAACATTAACCAAAGTTTAAAATATTATTACACCTTAGATGAGGACAATATTTTTGCCTTTGAATCTCAACATGTACTCAAAAACGAAGACCCAATATACAACGCCATACTAGATAATATTCCAAACGGCATTACTCCATATACAAGTACTGCGAATGCTCTTGGACTAAACACAGCTATGTCTGAATATGATCTTGGTCAAAATAGACGTATCGAATCGAATCAATTAGATGCCAAATTGGACTATTACCATATCATTAATCCAAAGAGTAACCTCAACCTTACCCTTGGAACCATCTTGAGCTACCAAGCTTTTAACTCTTCAATTTTCCAATTTTTGGAAGATCGCACGGTCTTTGACCCCACTCCAAACATCAATCAAGGAAGGGCTATAAATGACATTAATTATAATTTTGCTGATGTCTACTTGGGCGTCCACTATCGTTTTAGAACGGGTAAATTTACCTTTACTCCAGGATTCTCAGTGCATTCCTATGGAAACAAGAACAGTCAATATGGCGAAACTGTAGAAGATAATTTCTTAAAATTATTACCCGATCTAGAAGTTCTAATTCAGCTTAAAAAAGGGGAAAGTTTGACCTTGAATTATTCCATGAGAAATCAGTTTACTGATGTTACCCGACTGGCCGAAGGCTTAGTTTTGAACAACTACAACAGCCTACAGTTTGGCGAACCTGACTTGCAAAATGCTTTATCCAACAACATTAGCCTGCGCTACAGCAGTTTTAATTTATTTAACTATACCAATGTTTTTGTAAGAGCGGCTTATTCCAATAATATTGATCAAATTAGAAGCCTGACAAATTTTGAAAATGTCATTCGTACCAGTACTTTTTTTAATTCTAGTTTTGCCGATGAAAATGTAAATGTATTTGGACGTGTACAGCGAACATTTGGAAAAATAAGGGCCAGTTTAAATGCCAGTTTTAATTACAGTAAAATCAATCAATTCATCCAAGAACGTCGCTCTATAAACGAAGGCTTTACACAAAGTTATACCCCCGGTATTCGAACCAATTTTAAGGTTGCTCCAAATGTGAGTGTAAATTACCGCTATTCGGTTACGAACAACAACCAAGGGAGTCGAGAAACAACCTTTATCACCCGAGCTCCTTCAATTGATTTTGATGCATATATTATAAATAAAATCACGCTTAAAACAAAGTACAGCTACACCACCCAAGACCTTGGCAATGGAGAATCGCAGTCATTCCAAAATTGGAATGCAAGTCTATCGTATCGAAAAAATAGAGATGCAAAATGGGAATATGAATTAAATGCCGTCAACATTCTCAACATTGATTCCCAAGTTAGGAACAGCGCCAACAATGTGTCAGTTTTTACTTCAGAAACATTTATACAGCCAAGATTTATAACCTTCCGTTGTATTTACAGGATTTAAACCCTCAGAATAGTGCTTTAAAGAATGTCTTTCCTACTTTTGTGTTCACTTTTGTTTGGTCTACAAAGTTTTATATTTCATGAAAAACTTATTTCTTTTATTAGTGTTATTAACTGGATTGTGTCACGCGCAAATCGACAGTTTATCGACCATTAAACTAGAAGAAATAGAGTTAACCTCTTTAAAAACAAGGGTAAATCCTTTGTATTTCCCTGGAGCAATTAGCCGCATAGAAATTTCTGCCGAAAACCAAAAACAACAATTAAGCTTACAAGAATTTTTGACCAGTATCCCGGGCATAATTAGTTTCAATAGTAGCAATTTTGCACAAGATTTGCGTCTTTCCATTCGTGGTTTTGGCGCACGTTCTGCCTTTGGCATTAGAGGAATTAAACTTGTGGTGGATGGAATTCCTGAAACAACTCCCGATGGACAAGGGCAACTCGACAATCTCCCCCTAGGCCTTTTAGAAAGTATTGAGGTCATTCGCGGTCCAAGTGCCGTTCGCTATGGAAATGCTGCAGGAGGAGTTGTATCTATTCAAACACTTAGTAATGTCAAGGAAGATTTTCATCGAATCGGGTTAAGAACAGGAAGTTTTGGCTTCACCCAATTGAATTACACAGCTGGAATTACCAATGAAAACACTCAACTTGTTCTCCATCTAAATCACACCAAAGGAAATGGTTATAGAGACCACAGCCAATTTGAAAATAATCAATTCAATGCCAAGATAAAACATCAGCTCAAGCCTTCTGCTAAAATCGTTTTTCAATTCAATGCGACCAATAGCCCCTTTGCGGCAGATGCTGGTGGACAAACGTTGGAAGAGTTTTCGACCAACAGGAGGGTAGCCCGAAATAACAACGTCACTTATAAGGCTGGTGAAAAAATAACACACCTCAAGGCAGGTACTTCTTTTTTCTATGAAAAAAAGGCACTTTCGATTCAATCCTATGGCTTTGTATCCAATAGAAAATTTCAAGGACAATTGCCCTTTTCTGATGGTGGTTGGGTAGAATTAAATAGAAACTATGCTGGACAAGGAAGTTTATTCACCTATGCTTGGTCCATTCAAAATATACAATCCAAAACCCAACTTGGATACAGTCTTTCATTTCAAGACGACAATAGAGATCGTTTTATGAATTTAAACGGTCAAAAAGGCGGAATGACCCTAAGTCAAATGGAACGTTTTACAGCTTTCGGCGCTTATTTAATTGAGCAGTTGACTTACAAAAAATGGAGCCTCAACGGAGGAATTCGTTGGGACGACAATCAATTGAGCGTTGAAGATCGATTTTTTATCGATGGAAACGCATCTGACAAGCGAAATCTAACTGCATGGAGTCCTCAAGTAGGTCTTTCATTTCAATTAAAACCGAGGCTTGTTATTTATGGGAATTATTCGCAAAGCTATGAAACACCCACGCTGAGTGAGCTTTCTGCCGATCCAAACAATCGTGGAGGCTTCAATGACTTGGTGAACATTCAAGAGGCACAAAACAATGAAGTAGGACTAAAATATAAAGGGACTCAGACCCAATGGAATGTGGTTTACTTTTCAATCGACACAAAAAACGATCTTGTACCCTACGAATTGGCTGCTGCTCCTGGTCGAACTTTTTTCCAAAATGCAGGGACAACCGTTCGCAACGGAGTTGAGATTGACTTAACCCATGAATTCAATGATAAATTCACTTTTTCGCTTAGCTACAGCCAAACGGACTTTACCTACAGGAAATATGAAAGCAATGGTCAGCGATTGGATGGAAATAAACTTCCTGGTATTCCAAGCTCATTTGGAAATATTTCATTTGACTACCTATTTAATAACAAGGCACGGCTCAACTACGAACGTGTTTATAGGGGGGAATTGTTTGCTCAAGATAGCAACACAACTTCAATTGCTGGTTTTTGGCGAGATGATATTTCTTATAAAATTCCCTTCAAATTGGCGACAAGCTCGGGGCATATTATTCTTGGAAGCACCAATTTATTTAATGTAAAATATAGCGATAATATCCGCATCAATGCCTTTGGAGGTAGGTTTTATGAAGCAGCTCCAATGCGATCCCTCTATGCAGCATTACTTCTAAAGTTCTAGAGGCGAATCAGCTTGAAATCCGTTCTTCGATTTAGCTGATATTCTTCTTCTGACATTTGTTCACAAGAAACAGTATTTATCCAAGTACCCACACCTTCTTTTTGGAGTACTTTTCTCATTCTCTCCAACTCACTAAGCTTATTTGATTCAGCAGCAACAACTTTAAAATTTTGGCCCTTAGTAATCAAAGTTGCTTTATATCCAATCGCTCTCAGTTTATCGATTAAAGCAGTAGCATTGGATTGAATTGTAAAGGAACCCGCAACCAATTGAAATTCTTTTTGCTCTACTATTCCACCCGACAACTCGCCATAACCTTCCCCATAAATGCGTTCTGGCTTTTCTATTCTTTCACGAACATAAGACAGTATAGCGTTTGTGCGTTTCTTGGAGAGACGCAAATTATAGGCAGAAGATCCACGACAATCTGTGTAGGAACTCACCTCCACTTCCAAGCTGGGATTGTCACGCATCACCTTTACAACCCTGTCTACACGATCTAGGTAACTTTGCAGAATAGTGCTTTTATCCAAATTATAAAATATTGGCGCAAAAGTCTCAGAAAACACTGGAGTTAACTCACTTACTTTGACTTCAGCCCGCTTCAACTTTA